>JAUXFJ010000167.1 GCA_030620065.1 Anaerolineaceae bacterium | reverse complement strand
TGTACCGCGCGAAATGGAATATCTGATCCAAAATAATGTTCTGGATTATTTAAAGTCACGTTATGGGCTTGAAGATACAATCATCAAAGCCACAGTCCTGCATACAGTATCTATGGGTGAATCAAGCATCGATGAAGTCATTGGCAATCTTGAGACACTTTCTAATCCAACCGTTGGACTATTAGCTCATCCGGGACAGACAGATATTAGAGTGACAGCTAAAGCAGCATCCATTCAGGCTGCAGATGAAATGATCGCACCAGTTGTGAAAGAGTTGTTCGAGATGCTTGGTGATGTTATTTATGGTGTTGATGGTGAAACGCTTGAGTCAGTTGTCGCGAAACATCTTAATGCTAACAATCTTCACCTTGCCATCATCGAAAGTGGCCTGTACGGGAATATTCTGAGACGATTTTCTTCCATCATCCCTGATAAGGTTTCTGGTGAAGACATAGCTGTCCAATTATCGATCGAGACTATAAAAACTCTGATAAATGAATATAAAGATCAGGAGACTGTTGATATTATTTTGGGGGCTCGTTTAACACTTGGTGAGAATAAACATGATTTATATCTCCTCCTCTTATATAAAGGTAAATTCTTTGAACAGACACGCTCTTATGGGGGGCCTTCCGGGGATGCTCCCCTATGGGCTGTAAGTTCAAGTCTGGATTTTATTCGTCGTAAACTAATGAATATATAACCAAATATTTATGAAAGACAATTTAGGAAAACTATGAAAACCTCCGATATTTTGCTACATAATGCAATTGTTCTAACTATGGACGAGAACTACAATCTCTATGAGCCTGGAGCGGTTGTTATAACAGGAGATCATATTGCCGCGGTGGGGTCAGAAGATTATATTCTTAAGAACTACACCGCCAAAGAAGTCATCAATTGCGAAGGACGCGTCTTGCTCCCTGGGCTGATTAATGCACATACGCATGTTCCCATGACGCTTCTGCGCGGTTTAGCTGATGACCTGCGTTTAGACGTATGGTTGATGGGATATATGATGCCGGTTGAACGAGAATTCGTTTCTCCAGAATTCGTCCGTTTGGGCACAAAACTAGCTTGTGCTGAGATGATCCGCAGCGGCATCACTTGCTTTGCAGATATGTACTATTTTGAAAATGACATAGCTGAAGCCACTGCTGAGGTTGGAATGCGGGCTCTTTGTGCACAGTCTGTTATGAAATTCCCCTCCCCTGATGCCTCCTCGTACGAAGAATCCTTGGAACTTGCCAAAGTTTTTATCAATAATTGGAAAGACCATCCGCTTATCGTACCGGTATTGGGACCTCATGCGCCTTACACTTGCACACCGGAAATCTTGCAAGCTTGCAGCGCCTTAGCAAATGAATATGATGTCCCGCTGCATATCCACTTGGCAGAAACAACCCATGAAGTTGAAACTTCAAGGGAGGAAGAGGGCATGCCTGTTATCCCATATGTAAAGAAACATGGGATATTAAATACCAAGCTAATCGGTGCTCATTGTGTCCATATCGACGAGGGCGAAATTCGTTCCATGCAACATGCTCATGCTGGGATTGCTCATAATCCATCATCTAACTTGAAATTAGCATCTGGATTCGCTCCCGTCGCTAAAATGCTCGAATTGGGGTTGAACGTAGGTATTGGTACTGATGGTCCTGCTTCAAATAATGACTTGGATATGATTGAAGAAATGCGCTTAG
Organism: Anaerolineaceae bacterium; assembly: GCA_030620065.1. Classification (GTDB taxonomy): domain Bacteria; phylum Chloroflexota; class Anaerolineae; order Anaerolineales; family Anaerolineaceae; genus JAUXFJ01. The sequence continues at coordinate 2,698 of JAUXFJ010000167.1, read as the reverse complement.
CCTCTTTTATTGCAAAGTGCGTATCCGGCGACCCAACTGCTTTGCCAGCTCGTCAAGCTCTGACAATGGCTACGTGCATGGGGGCTAAGGCATTACATATTGACGATATTACCGGTTCGCTAGAACCAGGAAAACGCGCTGACCTTATTCTTATGGATCTCTCCCCAATCCATAATTCCCCACGTTTCAAACGCGACCCGAATGGCACTTATGCCCAAATAGTTTTTGCCAGCAAATCAACTGACGTGACAGACGTAATGGTAAACGGCAATTGGTTAATGAAAGAGAAACAGCTTACCACACTTAACGAACAGGAACTCCTATCACAAGGTGAAGTATTCGCTCAAAAAATCGATCATTTCCTAGTTGACCGTGAACAATCTGTTCTCTCAAAGCTCATTGCAATTGGCGGGGCAATGGAAGAGGAAAGTTTTGAGATCCAGTCGAAAGTTCGTATCAAAGATCCCGATGTAATGATAGAAACCCTACTAAATGGAAAAGAAATCAAAATTATCCGTACTCGCCACTACCACGAATATGATACTTATTTCGCATTTACAGAAAATTCTCAGGGAAGACTGCGCTATCGCGAAGATGAGTTCATAAACCTAACAGGAGATGTTACTAAGGTCCGTTCCAGGCTCACGCTGATCGGTCAGACAAGGGAAGAGACCTTCCCACAAGATGTCATGTTATCCCGCAGTCGCTATTATGCACCCGCCACACATAGTTTACGTTTTTACCGTGAATATTTCCAACCTGCCAATGAAATCGATATCGAAAAAGACCGGAAAAGATTCCTTGTTACCTATAAAGATGTTGACTTCTTTATCAACATAGATACGATGGCCAAACCCGCGCTTGGACATTTTCTTGAAATTAAGAGCCGTACCTGGAGCCGCAAAGATGCAGAAATTAAATCTAGGCTGGTGACAGATCTTATTAACTACTTGGGGTTATCATCCGCCGAACTAGAATCTAACGATTACATAAAGATCGTAGAGCAGCACATTTCTAATTGAGAGATCATTTGACATATATGGATGAAAATATTAATACAATTCATGTGCTGTTCATCGCGGCAGAAGCTGAGCCGTTCATCAAAATCGGCGGACTTGGCGATGTCGCTGGTGCACTTCCAAAAACAATCCGTAAGCTTTCTGAGAGATCATCAGGTGATTATGGTATAGATATTCGTCTTGTTATCCCCTACCATGCTGATATCAAAAAGAAATCATTTGCGATTGAAAAGATTGCCAATTTCCAAGTCGATAGTATTTCAGGGCAAGTTCCATGCGAAGTCTATTATTCAAATCAAAACGGTTTACCGGTCTATCTATTAGATAGCTTGGCAATCAACAATAATTCGCCTGTTTATCATGCCGATCCATTATTGGATGGAATGAAGTACATTTTCTTTTCCAAAGCCTGCCTAGAGCTTACGAAGCATCTGAAATGGCCTATTGATATCCTGCATGCAAACGACTGGCATACCGCTAGTGCAGTTTACGCCTTAAAAACCACTTATAAGCGGGACCCTTTCTTCAAAGATACCAAAACTATCCTTTCCCTCCATAATTTACCCTTCATGGGATTCGGCGCGCAAGATGCTTTGACTAAATACGCCTTATCACCTGGTAATGACCCATACCTGCCGGATTGGGCAAAACACTCTCCCTTACCCCTCGGTCTTCTCACAGCTGATAAGATAATTGCGGTATCACCAAATTATGCTAAAGAGATATTAACCCCTGAATTCGGCTGCGGTTTAGAGAGTTTTCTGCAAACCAGATCAAGTAAAATTATGGGGATTCTGAATGGCATAGATACAAATATTTGGAATCCTATACAAGATAATGAGATTATTTGTAAGTACGATTCTGGTACTTTAACCTCAAAGAGCAAGAACAAAACAGCGCTCCAGGCAGCTTTTAATTTAGAGATTTCTCAGGAAATCCCCTTATTAACGCTCATTAGCCGTATGGATCCCCAAAAAGGCGTTGATATCGCGATTCGCGGCTTACAGACCTGCATTAATGAAAGCTGGCAAGCGATCATTTTAGGAACGGGTAATCCAGTCATTGAACAAATGGCGAACGATCTGGCAAATAAACATCCAACGCATATTAAAACAGTAACCAAGTTCGATGCTCACCTGGCTCATCAGCTATACGCAGGATCCGATATCTTTTTAATGCCATCAAGATACGAACCATGTGGCATATCTCAAATGATTTCCATGAATTATGGAACTATCCCTGTTGCGCGAGCAACCGGTGGTTTGGCTGATACAATTAATAATTACAAATCAAACCGCGCTGATAGCACAGGTTTTTTATTTACGAAACCTTATCCTTCTGCGTTCAAATGTTCATTGCAAAGAGCGTTAAAACTTTTTTATCAAAAAGACGTTTGGTTAAGACTTCAGCGCAATGGAATGCATCAAGACTTTTCTTGGAATAAATCAGCTGCTTCCTACATACAAGTCTACAGATCACTTATTAATTAAATTGCAAATTGTTTTTGGAGCTTTCCTTTATGGATATTGTTAGATCTTCTGGCATTCTTCTTCACCCAACAAGCTTACCTGGGCCTGATGGGATTGGCGATCTTGGCCCTGAAGCTTTCAGATGGCTGGATTTCCTGTCAGAGACAGGATGCCAGATGTGGCAAATATTACCCTTAGGACCTACCGGTT
>JAUXFJ010000190.1 GCA_030620065.1 Anaerolineaceae bacterium | reverse complement strand
TGGCGGGTTTTGAACCAGATAACGATCTTTATGCAGTTGATAGAGTCCCCGGGCGGTTAGCGGGTCGTTGTTGCGGTAAAAAAGGTGGAACATTTCAATGAAGCTTTGCTTGTCTGATACTACAGCTTCATAGGATGGCAGTTCAAGGTAATCGGATGGGGCTTCTTTGCTGATGTAGCATAAACCCGGCAGGGCACCTGGGTCTTCCTGGTCAGCAAGCGCTTTAGCAAGGGCGAGAACAGTTTTTTCAGCCATGCCGTAAAGCAGGTAATTCGCTTTGGCATCGAACAGAATCGCACGGCGGATGCTGTCTGACCAGAAATCAAAATGCGCTACCCTGCGCAGGCTGGCTTCAACACCTCCCATCACGATTGGTGAAGTTTGTTTGAAATAACGCCGGATCAGGTTGGCATAAACGATGCTGGCACGGTTTGGGCGGCGGTTATTCACGCCGCCGGGCGTGTAATCATCGCTTCGGCGCGGCTTACCAAGCGCAGTTGTGTTGGCGACCATTGAATCCAGACTCCCCGCCGTGACGCCCCAAAAGAGGCGCGCTTCACCAAGGCGGGTGATGTCGTCCGGGCTGTTTATATCTGGCTGGGCGATGATGCCGACTTTGTAGCCGGCATTTAACAGCACCTTCCCGATCAGCGCCGCGCCGATGTAAGGGCTGTCGATATAACTATCCCCGCTGATGAGGATCACATCCAGCTGCTGCCAGCCGAGATCCTTTACTTCCTGAGCTGTGGTTGGAATGAACATGAACTAATCTTACCCTATATGTATTTGGAAACCGTATCATTTGCAGTATAGAAAGGCAAAGCTAAAAATTTTAAAACAATTTGGAAAAACCTTTGATTATCCAGGGCAGAGCAGCGAGGATGTTTCTATTTTCGATTGGTGAACAGGCTTCTTTGGCGCTCAACAGCTCAGGGCTAGGATTCATCAGCTTTCTGCAACGACCTCCAATAATGAAAACAGACTTGATGATAGCTTTTAAAGAATTCGCATTGTACCTGCCCTTGGTCATGCGTTGATGGTATCTCACGTCAGAATCTTAAATATCCACCAACCCCGCGGATAATGACTGATCGGGGTATATATGAGGTCACCCGTTGTGTGTGACATGATGGACATGGCAGGTCACAACAGCCTGGCAGCCCGCTGGGCAGGAATCTCCATCGCAAGATAATACTTATCATTCTAAAAGGGACAGGTCATTGCGTTCCCTAATCTGTGAGAGAGGGGGGCAAAGGTGTGGGAACAAACCCACCAAAATTTCCGTCTATATGTTGACAATCGAATATAAAAACTTGGAGGATATATGAAAAACTTTTTATTAAGCCTTACCTTACTTTCGATCCTGCTGGCACCCGCCTGTACCGCTGTCCCGATTAATACAAGAAACAACGACAAGGTTGTCTATGCCCACAGTGATATGGCGCGCGACCTTGAGCCTGCAATTTATCCCCAGCGATTGAATGCGCTTGTCAATGGCAATAATGCTTTTGCATTTAATTTCTACAATGAAATCAATACCGCGGAAGGCAACATTATCTTTTCGCCACTAAGCCTTTCGCTGGCGTTGAGCATGACCCTGGCTGGTGCTGAGGATTCAACCAAAGCAGAGATGCTGGACGCGTTGGCATTGCAGGAACTCGGTGATGACCTTCATCCTGCCATAAACGCACTGCTTCTGGCAATTGATACCTCCCAGGTTAAACTCCGTGAAGAATCTGAAGGCGACCAATTTAAGTTGAACATTGCCAATTCTATCTGGGGACAATCGGGTTTTGACTTTGAAAAAACGTTTTTAGATACCATTGCACTCAATTATGGCGCTGGTATTTACAAGGTTGATTATGTGCAAGATCCAGAAGCTGCTCGCGAAGCGATCAATGATTGGATTGCCGATGAAACGCAAGATAAAATCCTTGACCTGATTCCGCAAGGCGCAATAGATGCACTCACCCGCCTGGTGCTTGCCAATGCGATTTACTTCAATGGCTCGTGGCTGTACCCGTTTGAAAAGGATTCAACACGGGACGCCCCCTTCACACTGCTGGATGGGTCGCAGGTATCTGTGGCTATGATGCACCTGCCAGGTGAAAGATTGGTTTACCTGCAGGAAGAGAACTTCCAGCTTGTCGAGCTGCCATATTTATCCCGGGATTTCTCAATGGTCCTGCTTGTGCCAGATGCAGGCGAATTTGAAGCGGTTGAAAGTGCCTTGAGCGCTGATAACATCGCTGAAAGCCTGAATAAAACGGTCTTCGTACCAGTGGATTTGAAAATGCCAAAATTTGACTTTGAAACCTCAGTCGCTGCCCCTGAACCCCTTATGAAATTGGGGATGCTTAAGGCATTTCAACCCGGAGAGGCAAATTTTTCCGGCATCAGCCGCAGCGAAGCCCTGTTTATCTCCGATGTCCTGCACAAAGCCACCATCACCGTGGATGAGGAAGGCACCGAGGCAGCCGCTGCTACCGCTGTCATTATGTCTCTTTCATCCGCTCCTGACGTTGTAGAGCCGATCTCTCTTGTGATTGACCGACCTTTCATATTCTTCATTCAGCACCAACCCACCGGGACGATCCTGTTCATGGGGTGCGTGATGGAACCGTAAGGGCAGGTTTGGAATTAGGATAAAATCCTGCACTCACCTCTTCTGTGAGTGTCAGTTTGACTAGCAAATTAGAGTGCGCTACCCTGCGCAGGCTGACACGGTTTTGGCGGCGGTTATTCACGCCGCCGGGCGTGTAATCATCACTACGGCGGGGTTTACCAAGCGCAGTTGTGTTGGCGACCATTGAATCCAGACTGCCCGTTGTAACGCCCCAAAAGAGGCGCGCTTCACCGAGGCGGGTGATGTCGTCCGGGCTGTTGATATCTGGCTGGGCGATGGTGCCCAAAACATCCAATAGTGATACTCAACAAGCATAAAGACCTTAGATAATCTTGGGTGCCGGAGTTAGGATTGGGATAAGATCTAAATATAGAAATATTTATGAATGGAGGCAGCAATGAGACCAATTTTTCACCATCGTGGTAGAGGATTCCGCCATTATCGGCGTGGATTTTGGGGTTTTCGAAGACCCATGCGCTTCGGGGGCAGGCTGTTCGGTCTGGCTGGCCTGGCAGCGCTGGCATATTCGCTGATTGATAATAACAGGCGCAGAAATGCAGCCTGGCAAGGTCAGGCCTATGACGCAAGATCTTACTACCCCGACCAGGAACCAAGACCTGTCGATTATGGCAGTGAAGGTGACGTATTCTAGATAAACCAATCCTCCAGGTTTTGGAAAATGAGCCCCTCGATTTCGAGGGGCTCAACTATTAGATCGGGTATTGATGATGCGATGAGAGTATTATTCTCCGATTATCTTAATTAAGACACGCTTGCGCCGGCGGCCGTCGAACTCCCCATAGAAGATCTGCTCCCAGGGCCCAAAATCCAGCTGGCCATTGGTCACGGCGATGACAACTTCGCGCCCCATGATCTGGCGCTTCATGTGGGCGTCTGCGTTGTCTTCTCCTGTACGATTATGCTGGTATTGGCTGATCGGAGCATGCGGTGCGAGCTTTTCAAGCCAGTTTTCATAATCCTGGTGCAGTCCGGATTCATCGTCATTAATGAAGACCGAAGCTGTGATGTGCATCGCATTTACCAATATCAAACCTTCCTTGATGCCGCTTTCCTGCAGGGCTTCACGCACCAGTGAGGTGATATTGACAAAGCCGCGCCGGCTGGGGATCTTGAACCATAACTCTTTGCGTAAGTTTTTCATTGCCTGCTCCATTCTAATGACAATTATTACTTCAATCTTGCTGTCCTGGGAACGCAGCTTGCTGGGCTTATTTCAGTGTATAGAGATAATTATCATTGCTCCCAAAATAGACCACCCCGTCCGACACCGCAGGCGAGGAACTTACATGATCCTCGGTCTTGAACTTCCACTTCTCCTG
>JAUXFJ010000075.1 GCA_030620065.1 Anaerolineaceae bacterium | reverse complement strand
TCGCTCGGACAACCTTGCAGAACTATAAAGCTAATTCAAATGGTAATTTCGATTTTGAGTTCATCGACCCCGATGCCGATCCTGTAGCTGCCAATAAAGCAGGCATTCAAACAGATGGCACGATTGTCCTTACACTGGAAAATAAACAGGAATTAATTACTCGGGTAACCGAAAATGAACTCACATCCGCCTTGATCAAACTGATACACCCAGGGGAAAGGGTAATTTATGCCCTCACAGGGCATGGCGAAAGGAATTTCCTGACTAGTTCAGAACTTTCTTACAAACAAGTACGAGATACACTTGTATTAAAGAACTATACAGTGAATGAACTGAATCTTATTTCAACGAAGATAATCCCCACAGACGCCCTGGCTATCATCATCGCTGGTCCACAGAAACAACTTTCAACAGAAGAAGTGACATTACTCAAAGACTATTTGGCTCAAGGCGGTTCTCTGGTTATCTTGTATGACCCAAGTGTATTAACCCAGTTTGGTGAAGAACCTGATCCACTGGCTGAATTCCTGTCTTCTGAATGGGGCTTGATCTTTGGGGAAGACCTAATTATTGATCTGACTGCGGATCCACCATCCGTGGCTGTAGCAGCTAGCTATACGAAGCATCCTATAACTGAAAAGCTAGAAGGCATGGTCGCCATTTTACCTAGCGCTCGTAGTGTTCAATTCAGCGCAGAAAATCCAAAGAATGCAATCACGCTTGCCACAACCACAGATCAATCATGGGCAGAGACGGATATTGCCTCGCTCGAAAAGAATCAGGTTACCTTTGATCAACAGGCAGATCTCATGGGTCCTATCCCTTTAGCTGTTGCAATCGAAGATCATACCACTGGCAGCCGCATTGTTGCTTTTGGAGACTCTGACTTTGCAGATGACAGCTACTATAAATCATATGGGAATGGTGATTTCATCATCAACGCGATTGATTGGGCTGCCGGGCAGGATAACCTCATCAGCCTTACACCACGCACGCAAACTAATCGCTTGCTTGTCGCCCCTCAAAAATATGTTCAAGGTGCAATCATGTTCGGTTCAATCTTTGCTATTCCTGGAATCATCATCATCTCTGCCACTATCATTTTTATCCAACGTAAGCGTGAGATCTGAGTCCCGATGATTAAGAAAAATACGCTTATTTTGCTGATCATTATGCTTGTCCTAGTGGCCGCCTTTATCCTGTTGCAGCAAAAAGGTTGGCTTGATTTCACAAAAGAAAATGGCCCCACAGCCACCCCTGTGCCAGCTTTTGTCGACCTCGATATCAATTCGATCAATGAGATTTTATTCGCATCCAGCAATAACGAGGATATTGTTATCTCGCGAGTTGATGATCTATCTTGGGAAATAAACATAACAACGGGGCATATAACCCCTGGAAATGTTGCAGAAATAGTAAGTCAAATTACTTCACTACGCACATTGACTGTATTGGATATTGCACCGGATGGCTCAGCAACCGGCCTGGATATACCCACCTACACTTTTACCTTCTCGTTAACCGATGGTACGCTCATAGCAATTAAAATAGGCACTGCTAATCCTACACAAACCGGTTATTATGCCAAGGTTGATTTCAATAAAGTCGCAGTCATACCAAAAGCGGGTATTGATAGGATAGTAGAAATCATCAATACGTCCAAGCAGCTTCCTACCTCCACACCAAAGCCAACTTCAGATGATATTGGACCATGATTCAATAAATGTAACCATACTAATCAATTCATCATCTAATAACAATAAAATTATTGGGTATTGCTAATTAATCAAAAAAAGAGTACTCTGAAGAGGAAGATATATTAGGCTTTTATAAAGACGTTATCAAAATTTAGGAATATAAGACAGATAAAATGGCTCGAATTAATGCTAAACCAGTTGTAGAAGAAGAAAGACAATTCCCCGCTCTCGCGCGGCTGCTTGAGGTTGGACTAAATAAATCCTACGTCACAATTGATGACATATTGAAATTCTTTCCGGAAGCTGAGCAAGATATTGATCAGTTGGAAGAAGCTTTCACTGCTCTGACCAATGCTGGTATTCCATATATCGAAGATACTAGCTTATTACCAGAGCCATCTGATGAAGACCTCGTTGAAGAAGAAATAGACGATACGCATGGTACATTGGATGATCTCGCAAATATCGATACTGACGATACGATTGGCCTTTATCTCAAAGAAGTCAGCCGCGTTCCGCTTTTAACTGCAATCGAGGAGGTTGAATTGGCGCAGCGTATCGAAAGCGGGCGTATGGCCCGGGAAGAACTGGCGCGTGGCAATGTCGGTCCACGAAGACGCATGGAATTGCGCCTCTTAATCGAAGATGGCTGGGATGCAAGAGAGCACTTGGTCACTGCCAACTCTCGATTGGTCATTAGTGTCGCAAAAAAATATATGGGACGCGGTGTACCATTCTTGGATTTAATTCAAGAAGGCAACATCGGTTTAATACGCGCAACTAAGAAATTCGAATATCGCCGCGGACACAAATTCAGTACTTACGCCACTTGGTGGATACGTCAGGCAGTTACCCGCGCAATTGCTGATCAAGGCCGCACTATTCGAGTCCCAGTCCATATGGGAGACCAAATCAATAAACTTCTACGTGTGCAGCATCAACTCACTCAAAAACTAGGTCGTGCTCCGAACGTTGAAGAACTAGCTGAAACCCTTGAAGTCCCACCCAAAAAAGTGGAGCATATGATTCAAGTGGCAAGACGGCCACTTTCACTTGAATTACCAACCGATGATGAAGAAGACTCCATGTTAGGAGACTTCATTGAAGATGACGAAGCACCACCTCCTGACGACACAGCCACATACCATCTTCTCAAAGAGCATCTAGTTGATATACTCGAATCCTTACCCCCTCGCGAGGTCAGAATCCTGCAGCTGAGATATGGCTTATTAGACGGGCAGGCATATACACTCGAAGAAGTCGGTCGTAAGATGGGTGTTACCAGAGAGCGTGTGCGTCAGATCGAAGCCCAAGCTTTAAGTCGTCTACGCCACCCATCTATCCGCCGCAAGTTACGGGATTATCTAGGCGAATAGTGCATATTTTACATAGAATAATGTTATTGTTGCAGAGTGTGTAACGAACTCTGCAACTTTTTACCATAATTAAGGTTATGCCTGATAATATGTCTCACTTGAAAGAAGATAGTTTAAATTCAATTAGATTGCGCGAGCATTACGTAGAAATTAACACATTAATTACCGAAGCAAGATTATCACGCTCACCCCATATACATAGTTCATCATGCATAAACTACCAGACCCTGATACAATTTCATCAGAAGCCGTTATGATTTATATGCTTGATATGGAAAGATCAGTTTCATCCACCTATCAAGCGAACAATTAACAGTCTTACTTAATCAGGACAATTTGCATATGACTGACAGCAATCCAAGAGCGGTAAATGATAAAAGCAATGATTCTCTTCACCACAAAGCGAATCTTCCTCTATGGTTACAAGGTCTAGCATCCATACCAACCCCTGACAAGAAAAGCACCGATAAATTAGCTATTGGCAATGCATCAGAACCTGCCCAAGATCAGGTTTCTGATAAAATCGGTTGGATAAAAGAACATTCTATCAAAGACGATGAGGTTACTGAACCTCTTCAAGTAGAAATTATTTTGCCGACTCAAGAAGTAAAACACCAAGACACGCCTGAATCGTCATCCTCAAATTCTTCATCTCATGGAGTCCTCCCTGACTCATCAGATTCTGGTTCTGATTGGCTTTCTGAACTTGCCCATATCATGCCTGATTCAGAAAGAGCTAAGATAACAACAACTGACAAAGACATCAGAGCAAAAAGATCAATGTCGTATCAATTACCAGCAAACGGAAAATTGACTGAAGAAGTTTCAGATGAAAACCTGGACACTTTTTCTGATCATAATGAAGAACTTCAGACCGATGATTTTGTGTTGCAAACAATTTCTGATGGACCAAAAACAGACAATGTATCGATTTCCGAAATAGATACACAGTCCCCTCAACAAAATCAGCCCCTGACTGTTGCTGATGAAGATACAGTGGGATTGGATAAAGAATTGCCGAAATGGTTAACTAAGGTTATCCATTCTTCTGAAGAGAAGGAAACCAGTAAGATCACTCTTTCTGAACCAAATCATGTTTCTAAAAATACTCTAGCTCGCGACTTAAACAGTCTCGATATAGACAATTATCATAAAATTCAGATCGATAATATTTTATCTGAGGATAATGCTCAAACTGAAGAAAACAAAAAAATAAATGATATCAATTCGGCCTTACATGGTGAATCCGCAGTATCTCACTCCTTATTAAAAACAAAACCTGTTTTTATTGAAATTCTCGATTATATAAATGATCAGCATGTAAACAAACCAATAGAAACAATGGATCCGCAGCTAGAACCTCTGAGACTAGCTTTGCTTAAAGATGATATTAAAGAGGTAATTAATAAAGCAAACGACTTGATTACCCAGGAAACGTTTCTCGACAACGTGATAAATATGCTCCAAAGCTGGCTTGAAAATCATCCCGACTCTCACGAAATATGGCAGCTTCTTGGAGATGCCTTCATGCATAGTGACCAGGCTGCAAAGGCAGTTGAAGCTTATTCAAGATCATCACAATTGTTCTCTTAACACCTATGACTGCTAAAAGATACATCATTAATTTTGGAGGAACTATTGGAACGCTCACTCGTACTCATTAAACCAGATGCGGTTCAACGCGGTCTGATCGGAGAAGTCATCACGCGCCTAGAAAGGCGCGGACTTCGCCTCATTGCAGCAAAATTTATGTCGGTTTCAAAGGAACTTGCCGAAACACACTATGCTACCCATATCGGTAAATCCTTTTATGAACCACTGATAAAATTCATAACCGCTGCACCAGTGATGGCAATGGTTTGGCAAGGACCGGATGCAATCACGGCTATTCGCCAAACCATGGGGAAAACCAAAGCAACTGAAGCTGCCCCGGGATCTGTTCGGCATGATTTTGCATTGGAAACCCGTTATAATTTAACCCATGCTTCTGATTCACCTGAATCAGCAGAAAAAGAGATTACCCTTTGGTTCAAAAAAGAAGAATTAATCAGTTGGGAAAGGGATGTCGAAAGGTGGATATACGAATAAATGGCAAGTAGTTTAGCCGATTTTATTTCCGTTTATAATGCTCGTGGACGTCTAGAAGGTGAGATGCTCAAAGCTTTTTTGGAATCCAAGGGTATTAGGGTAATCCTCACACAAGAAGGGGCTGCTGCTGCCATAGGACTTTCCATCGGTCCTCTAGGTATTGTTGAAGTCCTTGTCGATCCGGAAAATGCAGATGACGCACATGCACTCCTCGTTTCTATGAAACAGGGGGATTACGAAGATTCAGACATAACAGACATAGAACCCGATGCCAGTGCAAACCAATGATCGAAACTTGTCTACATATCAAAATTTGTCTTGACGAATAATTGCTTAACTAGTATAATTTATTGGTTGTTAAGGTATTATAAACAGATAAAAGAATTCAACAGGAGTGCAAGATGACCCCTTTACCAAAAAGGAAGATTTCCCCGGGACGACGTGATCGACGCCGTTCACACGATGCTCTGAAAGCCCGCAACAGCGTTGCATGCCCCAATTGTGGCGAAACGCGCTTACCTCATCGTGTATGCCCAAATTGCGGTCAGTACCAAGGTCGTGAAGTTTTAATAATAGAAAAAGATTAGACAATTGTTACTTTGACTACTATAAATCCGTGCATGGGCACGGATTTATTTTTTAATCCTCTTCTTCTATCTCAGGATAATCAGTAAAAGGCTGGAATCGGGTGTATAAACGCTTGGGTAGCATCCCATGCATTATTACACCACCCCGACCGTGCGTCATTTGCTCCACCTGGCCCTGTTCATGAAAAACCGAAATTAATTGACCTTCTTGGTAAGGAAGTCTGACTTTAATCGGCAGGTAGGTTTCAAACAATTCTGTTGCAATTGCAGTACCTAACTCTGGTAAACCACTTTTGGTCAATGCGGATATGGCATATGTGTTCGGAAAATCTGCCATCCTCGCGATTGCTCCTTCAGGGTCCTTTAAGCAGTCAATTTTGTTCAACGCTGTAACGACTGGAATATCACCTGCTTCAATTTCCTCCAAGGTCTGGAGTACAGATTTTGCCTGGGCAGGTGCATTTTGATGAGTCACGTCTACCACATGCAACAGCAGGTCAGCCTCAGCGATTTCTTCAAGCGTGGCCCTAAACGCAGCAACTAACTGCGTCGGCAATTTCTGAATGAACCCTACGGTATCCGTTATTAGAACTGATTGTCCATTCTGCAACTCAACCCGCCGTGTTATTGGATCTAATGTTGCAAAAAGCTGATCAGCCACATAGACATCTGCCCCTGACAGTTGATTAAGAAGTGTAGACTTACCAGCGTTTGTATACCCGACCAATGCAACGACTGGGATTTGAGTTTTCTTCCTCCGCGAACGGTAGCGCATGCGATGGTCACGAACCTTCTCCAATTCTGCTTTTAATTTTGCTATGCGTGTGCGAATTTCACGCCTGTCTACTTCTAATTGCCTTTCTCCCGGGCCGCGTAACCCTACCCCCCCTACAGCGCCAGAGCGGCCACCCCCTCCGCCCGTTTGGCGCGCTAGATGCGTCCAAGCCTTCGTTAATCGAGGAAGCCGATATTCGTATTGTGCCAGTTCAACTTGAAGAATACCCTCACGCGTACTAGCATGCTGCGCAAAAATATCAAGTATCAAAGCTGTTCTATCGATTACTTTGATCTTGTCACCGAAAGCTTCCTCCAATTCCCGCTGATGCCGTGGGGATAGTTCATCATCAAAAATAATCAAGTCTGCTAGAACTTCCTCAGCAAGTATTTTTACCTCTTCAACTTTCCCCGAGCCAATAAAGGTTTTTGAGTTTGGTCGATCCATTTTTTGGGAGATCACACCCGCGACTTTAACCCCAGCCGTGCTGGTCAGCAATTCCAATTCTGCTAAGGAGTCCTCAAGCGTCAACATCTGCTTTTGGTCAGGTATGTCGACTCCCACAAGAATCGCCTGTTCTTTGCCTAGCTTTGTATCAATTAGCTTTTTGGAATACCTCATAAATTATTATTCCTTTTCTTTTTTAAGCCAAGCAAGCATTCGATCTGTTGCCTCTTTGATCCTAGTAGTTAGTGTAACTATTGAAATGCGGACATAATCCTCTCCACTTGGACCATAAACGATGCCAGGTGTAATACTCACGCCTGTTTCCTCTAAGAGGCGGGTACACAGCTCCACTGTATCACCGTATCCAACTGGTAATCGTGCCCATACATAAAGTGCGGCCTTAGGTTTTTCCGATTCAAGTCCAGCTTCCCAAAGTGACTCAACAATGATA
>JAUXFJ010000119.1 GCA_030620065.1 Anaerolineaceae bacterium | reverse complement strand
GCTGAGATCTATGCTGAAGAAAGCGGTTATCTGGTTGGTTTAATGTTCCGGGTTGGCAATGTCCTGCATGCCGGTGATGTTTGGGCGTATATTGGAGATAGGCCGGAGGCACAGGATCCGAGTATGGCACCTTGGGCGATTAGCGAGAAACCTGTTGGCGGGAATGAGAAACTCCCTAACAAACTACGCATCACAGAACCTGCATTGGCGCTTGCACGCCAAAGAGCGCTTGATCTTGATGCACTTCCGCAAGATCAATTGATTACCAGCGCAATGATTAAAGCTTTGATACAAGAAAGCCATACCACAGTGAAAAAGCTTGGCTTAATAACTCCCCTCGATGAGGAAAACAAACGTATGCTTGTCTTTGGCGGCGGGGGACACGGACGCTCGCTGATTGAGTTGATACGGTTGCTTAAAGATTATGAGATTGAGGGCATTGTTGATGATGGGTTCAAAGCTGGTGATACTGTTTTAGGGCTACCTGTTTTAGGAGGTAAAGCCCAATTGAGTCAGCTTTATGAAAGCGGCATCCATTGGGCAGTGAATGGTGTGGGTGGAATCGGCAATCTCAACGACCGGCTGGAAGTTTTTTATGCACTTCAAGCAGCTGGATTTTTCTGTCCTACAGTTATTCATCCCACTGCTTTTATTGAAGAAAGCGCGGTTGTTGCTGATGGTGTGCAGGTGTTCCCGTTTGCCTATATTGGCAGTCGAGCGAAGCTGGGTTTTGGCAGCATCATCAACACAAGCGCGGTCGTTTCGCATGATTGTCAATTGGGAAATATTGTGAATCTCTCCCCTGGTGCTACACTCGCGGGTGGTGTTGTGGTTGGCGATGGGGCATTGATCGGCATGCGTGCAACGGTCAATCTGGGCGTACATATTGGCACTGGGGCGCGCATCGGGAATGGCGCGACGGTAAAAAGTGATGTGCCTGATAGCGGCATTGTGCCGGCTGGTGCAGTCTGGCCGCTGCGACGCTGATCAAACAATTAAAGCTTTTCCATACGAAACGGGCCGGCTTTCAGCCGGTTTTGCTTTTCAAGTGCTTAATTCGTTATAATGTGATCAGTCAGTCAATAATTAATTCATGATCAATTTGCTTATGGAATACGAAGTCAAAGGAAATAATCACAATGGTATTTTCAAAGAAAAAGACAAAACCTAAAGCTGTTAGTTCTGCATCTACTGAGCGAGTGACATCTGTGATCGGCCCAGGTATCAGTTGGAAAGGCGATCTACGGGGTAAGGGCGGCGTGCGTATTGAGGGAACTTTAGAGGGGGAGGTTGCTGTGCGTGGATTGGTGATCATTGGCGAAACAGGGCGGGTAACCTGTGAGATGCTCAAGGCAGATTCTGTGGTTGTGGCTGGCGCTGTCAAGGGCAGCATCATGGCAGAACGACTTGAGATTCGCTCAACTGGGCGCGTTTGGGGAGATGTCGTGACTGTTTCTTTCGCCACCGAAGAGGGTGCTTTTTTACGCGGCCAGATACGCATGGAAGATAGTATCGACCTGGATATTGGCGCTGAGGCTGCCGAATTGGGTGTCAGCGAAGAGAATATTATCAATACCAAAGAGGAGTAAGCCTTTATGCGCATGAGCAAGCTTTTTGGACAGACCCTGCGCGAGATCCCTGCTGAAGCAGAAGTGACGAGTCATCAATTATTGCTGCGGGCTGGATTCATTCGTCAGCTGGGCGCAGGCATCTTTACTTACCTGCCCTTGGCGCATATTGCGATGACACGCATCGAAAAGATTATGCGGGAAGAGATGGATGCTATCGGCGGGCAGGAACTGACCATGCCTGTGGTACATCCGGCAGATATCTGGAAGAAGACCGGGCGTTGGTACGCGGTTGGTGCAGAGATGGCGCGTTTCGTTGACCGTGCTGATCGCGATATGGTATTGGCGATGACCCATGAAGAAGTTGTGGCTGATTTGGTGCGGCGTGAGATCCAATCTTACCGGCAATTACCTGCACTGATTTATCACGTTCAAACGAAATTCCGCGATGACCCACGGCCGCGTGCAGGTTTGATCCGCGTGCGGGAATTTACCATGCTGGACTCATATAGCCTGGACCTAGATTGGGAGGGGCTGGATATGGCTTATCAAGCGCATTATGCAGCTTATTTCCGCATCTTCAACCGCTGCGGTCTGTCGGTTCGTGCTGTGCGTTCTGATACAGGCATGATGGGCGGGAAAGAAGCTCATGAATATATGTATCTCACGTCCATCGGTGAAGATACGCTGCTTTTCTGTTCGCACTGTGATTATTCTGCAAATCGTCAATCGGCTCTGTTTGCCAAGCCGAATCCTGAAGTAGAGGTTTTGAAAAAAATCGAGAAAGTTCCCACGCCAAACACCAGCAGCATAGAGGACCTCAGCGAGCTTCTTCATGTACCAAAAGCACGCACCGCCAAGGCTATCTTTTATATGGCTGAATTAGCAGGGATGGATCAGCCGCTTTTCGTCTTTGCGCTGCTGCGCGGCGATATGACCTTGAACGAGACCAAGCTCGTTAATGCAATTGGCACTTTAGGAAGGGGTCAGGTTACCGATCTGCGTTCTGCGCTGGATGAGGAGATCCTGGCAGTTGGCGCGGTTCCCGGCTATGCTTCTCCAATTGATCTACCTAAGGGTGATGTGTTAATTGTAGCGGATGACCTCATACCAAGGTCGCCAAATCTGGTGGCTGGTGCCAATCAGGCTGGTTTTCACCTTCTCAACACCAATTACGGCAGGGACTATACAGCAGATGTGGTCGCGGATATCAGCAGTGCCGAGGATGGTGCGCCTTGTCCTTTATGTAGAAATCCGATGTATGCCAGGCGGGGAGTTGAAGTAGGGAACATCTTTAAATTAGGTAGCAAATACACGGATGCGCTTGGTTGCAGCTACTTGGATGAGAATGGTCAATCTCAATCGGTGATCATGGGTTCTTACGGGATAGGTGTTGGACGTTTATTGGCTTGCATTGCTGAAGAGCACCATGATGAAAAGGGTTTAATCTGGCCTGTCTCGGTAGCACCATTTCCGGTACATTTGATTGTCCTGCCGGCGAAAAGTGATGAGGTTATGAAAACGGCGGATGATCTGTACAAGGCCTTGTGCGGTGAGGGCTTGCTATCGCTGTACGATGATCGAGCGGAGCGCGCGGGTGTTAAATTCAATGACGCTGACTTGATAGGACTGCCAATTCGCCTTACTGTCTCTGAAAGGGCATTGGCTAAGGGTGGTGTTGAAGTTAAACTGCGCAGCCAGGACGAAAAGCGCATTGTGCCTGTTTCTGAGATAGTTGGCAGCATTAAAACAGATATCAATCAGTTGTATGCAGCCTTGGAACAGAAGTTTAACCATTGATCAGGGAAGAGAGAAGCCCAACATGGATGCATGTAACGCCCAGCTAATTGAAATATGGCAGGCACCTGAAGGAAACGGGGGTCGTATCCGGGTTGATCATCCATTTGATATTGTTCCTGGTCAGTACATGCTCGTACGGAGGGCATCGGACCTTTCTTCTCTTCCTGTGGTAGTTTTTCCCTCAAGCAAGGCGGATAATGGTTTGATAACCGCATCTTCACTGCCAGTGGACTGGACACCAGGTGAGCAGTTGAGCCTTAGAGGGCCCTTGGGGCACGGCTTCAGACTGCCTGCATCAGCCCGTTTTTTGGGAATGGCTGCTCCTAATGGTGACCCTTCGCGCTTGATGCCATTGATCGATGCCGGAATCAGGCAGGGTGCAGCAGTGAGCTTGTTTCTAGGAAAACTGAATGAACGCGCAAGTTTTTTTCCTCTCCCTGCGGCGGTTGAAGTACAGCCCCTGTCAGCATTACCCGAAGCATTGGTTTGGGCTGATTTTCTGGCAGTTGATATCTCGCTTCGCTCCCTATCGAGTTTAGGCGAGCTCTTGGGGTTGAAGGGAGGGGATCAAAAGCTGCCTTGTCTTGGACAGGTACTGGTACGGACAGATATGCCTTGTGCAGGAATAGCTGACTGCGGTGTTTGTGCGCTGAAAACCCGCAGTGGTTGGCGTTTGGCTTGCAAGGATGGACCAGTTTTTGATCTTGAGGAGCTGATAGATGTGGCTGGATGAATCCGCTATTCAGAAACAGGATTTGATCATCGATCCACCTTATGTGAACGCAGCAGGCAGTTTGGGCTTTTACCCCGAGGCGAGCGCTGTTAGCGATTGGCATCTGCTAGGTGCTTTTATCACCAATCCTGTGAGCCTGAAAGCACGCAAACCGGCTGAAAATCGGGTGTGTATAAATTTCGCTGATGAATTCTTGCTGCATACCGGCTTACCTAATCCCGGCTTTTTGGCTGTCCTGAAGCGGTATACCCAACGCTGGGTGCGCTCCCCGTTGCCAGTGATTGTGCATCTGATAGCTGAAGATGTGAAAGGCTTGGCTCAGATGGTACGGCGACTGGAGGTTTGCGAGAACATCATCGCAGTGGAGCTTGGCTTTGCACCTGATACTAGCGCTGATGAAGCTGGCAGGTTAATGGATTCAGCTTTCGGGGAACTGCCAATTATTATTAGTTTGAGCCCATATCAGGTTTCAACCATTGCCCCTGTTTTGGTAGATAGCAGGGTCTCTATGGTTCGCATCTGCGAAGCGCGCGGCATGCTGCCTGATGATAACGGGAAACTGGTGCACGGCAGGCTCTATGGTGCGGGTCTCTTTCCAACTGCGCTGCAGGCAGTGCACGAACTGGCGGCTATGGGATTATCGGTGATTGGTGGGGGCGGTGTTTATACCAACGCGCAGGTTAAGGCATTGTTTCAGGCTGGCGCCGCCGCGGTTTCTTTGGACGCAGTGCTTTGGCTCGGCGGGCTGAATCTTGACATGTTAATCGGGGAATCAATAAAAGAGCAATAATCTCGCTAAGATGTTTATTTAATTAGTCTGGGGGAAATTCGATCAGGATGGTCACAGGACCGTCGTTTTCGATCTCAACGAGCATGTGCGCACCAAAAACACCTCTCTGCGTAGGCAGTCCCGTCTGCTTTAGAAAATCGATGAAGGTCTCTACCATTGGTTCAGCAAATTTGGGTTTGGCAGCGGTGTTAAAAGAAGGTCGGCGTCCCTTGCGTGTGTCTGCATAAAGCGTAAACTGGGAAACGACGATCGCTTCACCGCCCACGTCCAAAGCTGAGCGGTTCATTTTACCCTCTGCATCTTCAAAAATGCGCAGGCTGGCAATCTTTTTTGCCATTGATGCTGCAAATTCGTCTGTGTCATCAGGGGCAATGCCAAGCAGGATCATCAAGCCCTGATTGATCTCTGCGATTGTATTCCCGTCAACACTGACGCTGCCGTGTTTCACGCGTTGGATAACTGCCTTCATTTGGGTGTGCTCCTTACCGATGTGTCTTTATCCAATCAATTATACAACTTTATGCTTCAAGTCATGAATATACCGTTTAGATTAATGACTTTTGAGTATAATGAAGGCATGTCTTTTTCAAAGCTCTCTTCAATACTATGGGTTGACCAAATGCAGGGCCTTGCTGATATGGTGG
>JAUXFJ010000168.1 GCA_030620065.1 Anaerolineaceae bacterium | reverse complement strand
TGTAGGGGGATGCTCAGCAGTACTTTGTTTGTTACTAAAATAGATGCTCAAGAAGACTAACGCGCTGAGCAGCATGATGACCAACAGACTGATAGAGCAGCCGATCAGCCAGGTTCTATTGGACTTCTTTTTTTCCGAAATGGCTTTAGTTGTTAGTTGAAGTGCCACAAGTGTGATATTGTCATGTCCTCCACGCTTATTTGTAAGAGCGATGAGCCCATTAAGCGCAATTTGAAGATTGTGCGTTTTAAGCAGCAGAACTTTGATCTCCTGGTCTTCAACGAGATCAGTCAATCCATCACTGCAGAGAAAAACAATGTCCCCCGGCAGGAGATTCAAACCCTGGTTTTGATAAGCATTTTCTTCGCTATCCTCTGCGTCTAGGTTAAGTCTGAGGTCAGGTTCGGGGGGCGTTGGTGAACCCAAGTAACGGCGGATGACATGCATGTTGGGATGACCTACAGCTTCGGTCTCTGTGATCAGTCCTGCTTCTATTGCTTCCTGCACCCATGTATGGTCAGTACTTAATTGAATAAGATCATCATCTCGCAGCAGGTAAATACGTGAATCTCCGACTGAAGCAGTGTAGAGTTGATTTTCAATGATCAAGGCGCATGCACAGGTTGATCCCATCCCATGACGGCTTTGGTTTTTCTGAGATTCTTCATAAACTCGCTGACTGGCAGTTTGAATGCTCTCATAGAGGGTATTTAACGGATCAAGGCAGCTACTTGAAGCAATCTGCCCGATAATGGTCTCGACGGCGATTTCGGCAGCTACTTCTCCTGCCCGATGACCGCCAATACCATCGCAGAGTACACCAACAACAACCTGGCGAAGATCTTTTTCACTGATCTGATATGACGAGGTCCCATAACGATCTTCATTCTGCTTGCCAGTCATACCTGGGTGTGTGGATGCATAGATTTGGACGCGAGCGTTTCCAATATTTTTCATGGTTGGTTGTCTAGGCTTGCAATTTTCGGTTTTCTATAAGGAGGAGCATGGTTAATTGTAAATCTAAATGCCATTCTGCCGATATGAATCAGATCGCCGTTTTCTATTGGAGTTCCTTGCTTGCTGATAGGCGCATAATTGACCCAGGTTCCAGCTACTGAACCCAGATCAGCCAGGATGTATTTGTCTTCGGGCGTATGCTGCAGTCGTGCATGGAGTGGCTCAATGGAGGGATCTAAAAGGACGCAATTGGTGAGGGCTGGGTCTTTGCCGAAAGTTACTATGTCTTGAGTAATGATGATTGGTGATTCATCTGAGGTTTGATTTTCGTGGGTGAGCCTGATAAATTTTGCACTCGAATTCAGGGGGCTGCTCGGTTTAAAGATATATTTTTTCGTACGCTTTGAAGATTTGTGTTTGGTTTTACGCTCAAGAATTGGACGACTGTTTTGCTTTGATTTACGCAATATGAAGAAAACGCCGATACTTAATGCTAAGAGACTGATAAAACTGATAATCCCGATAAGAAGCCATTTTACGTCAGAGAAGTTCGAGTTTTGTCCATTTAGATCCGAATATTCTACATGTACTCGCACTGGCAGGATCAGTGAACTTGATTGTAAGCCAAGCGAGTCTTCAAGTTGGATTTGTAAGCTGCAAGTACAATCTTTGCTTATAGCGCTCAAATCCCAATTGAATTTACCAAATGGGGGCGCGGTGTTTTCTTGAACCAATACATCATTAACGTAAAGGCGCACATAGTTTAGCAGTCTGGGATGTCCATCAGGGAATTCAATTAAGATTTCAATCTCTTTCAAATCAGGATTGGAAACCTGATCTGACTCACTGCTCTCAGGCATTATTGTGCGGGTAATCTCCACCGGGGGAGATAGGAAAATAGGGTTGGGTGCTATGACCTCAATGTAGAAGTTGACTTCAGGCGATTTTATTTCTTGCTCCCCAAGCGTGATACTAATATTGTGTGTGTGGGTTCCGCTTCCCAAGATCTGTGATGTATAAGAAAGATTATAGCTTGTGCCTAATCCGGAAATATAATTCTGCGGATCAGGGACTGTCTGGGTGCCTGAAAATAAAAAGAATTTCCCACCCGTTTCATCCGCTAGGCTTTTAAGCGCTTGCACACGGTCTGTATTAAATATCTCGATACTTCCCACCATCCATACGTTCACATGCAGACCTTGCTGCAGGGCACGCATCTTTATTGTGTTCAGGTCCGCTATATTTTCAAGCTCAGGCGGGGGTGTAATATACAGCAGTACTTGATCGATCTCAGGGTTAATACTTGCGTCCGATGTTAGATCCACAGCGGATGATAAACTTGCCAAGCTTCCTTGCGTATGGCGCATATCTGGTTGATATGCACTTATTGCCGAAAACCAGGCATTAGGATCGTTGAGTCTGATATACTGCTGGCCTTCGTTCACGATCAGGCTCCAAAGATCTTGTTCGCTACTTGATAGTCGTTCCTGCCAGTAGTTTAATCCTGAAAGCAAGACCTCATAGTAGGATACACCTGCAGCATCACGAATATCCAATTGCTTGTCGGCGTTGATCGCCAGGGTGAAGTGAACACCGCTGTATTTTTCTTGCAGTTCGTTAATGGCGATTACCCGATCATCCTCATGTACAGTGACCTGTGAAGTATTAATACCTTGAATGGGTAGTCCGAATTCATCACGGACTTTAAAGGTGGATCGAATTGTGGGAAAATCACTGAGATCAGGGGGGCTTGCAAAGACAGATGTGTTCGTCTGGGCGGAGGCCACTGCTGAGGAGATTAAGGTATTAAGAATAATCAGACATACTAAGGTAAAAGCGCCAACGCGCAGCATAGGAGATAGATCAGGGGAATTGGTATTCCCTTGGCTTAATCTGTTTTTATCTATTTTTGATGGTATCGGCATGATCAGGCTCTATTCCCACTCAATTGTGGCTGGGGGCTTACTGGTGATATCGTAGACCACGCGATTGACTCCAGGTACCTCGTTGACGATGCGGTTTGATACTCTGGCAAGAAGCTCATTGGGTAAACGTGCCCAGTCAGCGGTCATAAAATCATCTGTCGTTACCGCCCGCAAAGCAACGACTTCTTGATAGGTGCGTTGGTCTCCCATCACACCCACAGTTCTAACGGGAAGCAACACCGCAAAAGCTTGTGAGCTGCCTTGCTCTTGATTAGAAGAGTGCGCATCCCAGCGTAACAAGTCGGCTTGAGCCAATTCTTGTGTAAAGATTGCATCGCACTGACGCAACGTTTCTAGCCGCGCTAGTGTTATCTCACCCAGGCAACGTACTGCCAAACCGGGTCCAGGAAATGGCTGTCGCCAGATGAGCTCTTTGGGGAGCCCTAAGGCTTCACCAACCGTGCGAACTTCATCCTTAAAGAGGTAGCGCAGGGGTTCTACGAGCTCAAATTGCATATCTTTGGGGAGCCCGCCGACATTGTGGTGTGTTTTGATGCGCTGTGCTTGAGCCCTATCAGGTGCACGCGACTCTACTACATCTGGATAAATTGTACCTTGGACAAGAAATCTCTGGCTGCCACATTCACGTGCGGTCTTTTCAAAAATTCGAATAAAGGTTTCGCCGATGATGCGGCGTTTTTCTTCTGGATCGATCACACCGTCAAGCTTGTCCATAAATTCTTCGATCGCATTGACTGTGATCAGGCTTTTACCTATAAGTCCACCAAATGCTTTTTCAACTTGCAGGCGTTCACCCAGCCTTAGCATACCTGTGTCAACAAAAACAGTGGTCAATTGGTCGCCCACAGCCTGATGGGCAAGCGCAGTTGCCACGCTCGAATCTACGCCGCCACTTACCGCTGAGAGCAGCGCTGCGCTGCCAACTTGCTGACGGATTTGCTCAACGGCTTGCTGGATGATTGATGAGGGTGTCCAATTGGCTTCACAGTGGCAAATATCGATCACAAAGCGCCGAATAATCGCTGGGCCTTTGGGTGTGTGATTTACCTCTGGATGGAACTGCAGCCCATACAGGTTCTTATTAATATCACCCATGGCAGCAATGGGGCTGTTTGAACTGCTTGCCAGTATTTTGAAGTCATCAGGCTGGCGGTCAATTCGATCGCCATGCGACATCCATACTAACTGATGATCCTCAATGATCAAGGGATTGTTTGTTTGAATGTTGATTTGTGCTTGACCATATTCATGTTTTTGTGCAGGTCTCACTATGCCACCCAAGGCTGCTGCTAGAGCCTGCATGCCATAGCAGATACCCAACACAGGAAGCTTGCTACCTAAAACATATTCAGGGAGCTTAGGCGCACCAGGTTGATAGACTGAAAGGGGTCCTCCTGAGAGGATAAAACCTTTAAGATTTAACTTCAATACCTCCGTAGGGGATATGTTCCAGGGA
>JAUXFJ010000063.1 GCA_030620065.1 Anaerolineaceae bacterium | reverse complement strand
TGGTGCTGCTGCAGCCAAGCGTGTTGGTGAACTGGTCTCGGTACATATCATTCCTCGCCCGCATGCTGACGTAGAAATGATCCTGCCAAATTCCAGCAAAGGTAGCTTTGCCGGGCGTACCACAGAAGCAAAAAGCAAATAACCCCGAGTAGCAACTGGTGATGGTAACTACAAATTCACCGACGTTCGGAAACTTGCTGAGGTCCTTGCCCAGACGCGGACGGCAATTCTGCCGAGAGAAAAATCGGCAGATGCCGCGCCGGTACCCCTCACCCCCGACACAAAAATACGGGTTGGCGTGGACCTGGGAACGGACTATCTGGTATCGGCTGTTCTGGATGAGTCAGGAAATCCCATCGCCGGGGAATGGCAATTTGCACAGGGAGCTCACGATGACCTGGTTGTGGATTTTATCGGTTCGACCGACCTCTTACGCGGCATGAAAGCTCGAGTGGAGCGATGCATCAAACTGTAATTGGTACAGGCAGCCAGCGGATTCCCGCCGGGCGTCCCACAGGCTAAAGTGTGTGCCATTAATGCCGGAAAAAAGGAGAAAAAATATGGCTAAAACATTTTCACTGCGCTGTTATTGTTATCTTGACCGGATGCAGCCGCAGTATGCGTCCTTCGTCGGGACGATCACCCGGGGAGATCTGCCCATTGAGGGTATGGCAGCTCTGTATGTCGAAATGGCACCGGGAAATGAAGTTTTTCGCGTTGTGGATATTGCTGTAAAAGCCACTGAGGCTCGACCTGGCGCACAGATCGTTGAACGTGAATTTGGAATGTTCGAAGTGCACTCTCCAAGCCAGGCGGCTGTTATTGAAGCTGGAAATGTCGTCTTGGACCGCTTAGGATTGAGTGCTGCAGATCGCATAAAGCCCCAAGTTGTTTCGACGCAAGTAATCACACGTGTGGATCCTTACCAAGCACAGCTCATCAACCGCTTCCGACGCGGCTCCATGCTGGTATCCGGTGAGACCATGCTAGTGATGGAGTGCGCCCCGGCTGCCTACATCAATATTGCCTGCAATGAAGCTGAGAAAACCGCCAGCATCAAGCTCATCCATGTTTCTTCGGTTGGTCGCTTTGGCCGCATGTGGCTGTCAGGTAGCGAGGCCGAGATCATGACCGCCAAGAATGCTGCTGTCCAGGCGCTGGAAAGTCTCGAAGGCCGCGTAGACGCGTAATACCAAGTCTGGAAAGGAAGATTTATGCCAAAAGAATTCTATACCGAAAGAGATATCGAAGACATGGTCAAGCGCGACGTGACATCTCTGAATATGACCGAAAATGTTGTGCTGACAGAATTGGCTTACGAAAAAGCCAACAGGCTTGGTATGCAGTTGCTGCGCAGTCAGTCAGATAACCCGCCCAGCGCTCCGATACGCCCCTACCTGTCACAAAAAACCGCCTTCCCCCCATCTATCCCAAAGGCAGCTGATCCAGCAGGGGAGGAATTACAAACACGCATCCGTGAAGCAGTGTTAGCCCGCATGGGGAACCAGGTGGACCCGGATCTATTGGATATTATCATTCAACGTGTGCTGAAGAGCACGGGAGTAAAGTAATCCCATGTTATTTGGCAGAGTCAGAGGCAGCGCAGTTTGCACGCTCAAATATCAGGGTACTGAAGGGCTTAAACTGCTTATCGTCCAGCCATTGAATAGAAAGCTTGAAGCTGTCGGTGCACTGCAGGTAGCGGCTGATGTTGTTGAAGCAGGTGCGGGAGATCTGTGTGTGATGGTACGCTCACGCGAAGCCGCCCTTGCCATGCCTGATGTCAAGTTCGTACCGATCGACTTGGCGCTGATCGGCATTGTGGACGAGCTGCAAGTCCAGGCGGATGAGTGCTTTGATCTCACTTTGCCGCGCGGCTGGCAACAGTACACCTGAGAAACTGAAATGATACTTGGAAAAGTGGTTGGAACCGTGGTGACTACGATCAGCCATCATGATTATAAAAACCGCAAGCTGCTTGTTGTGCAACCATTGGGATTGGAGGGGGAAATACCCGACAAGGATTTCATTGCCCTGGATAATACCCAGGCGGGGATTGGTGTTACGGTCTTGGTGAACCGCGAGGGCAATGGGGCACGACAGGTGCTTAAGAATCCGGATGCCTGCGTGATCTCGGTGATTGTTGGCATCGTGGATTCAACCTATCTGACGTATTGACAACTAACGTATCATTCGCAACAAACCTGTCCCAAGTACAGACGATCCTTTAACCAGTGCATCAATCCCCGATGTTCATCCTAGCATTCCTATCCCCCTGTACAATTCAGGCGAAAGATATGGTAATATTGTTTCGCAATTAGAAGATTTAATTACTATTAGAGTTTGGTACCAAGGTGAGTATTGATACCCTCACCGAAACACTCAAGGAATAAATTGGCAAAATGATTGAACCCACAAATATCCTTTCAAAACCATGCGGTCGCTGCCAGGCTGGACATAAACGGCTGCGGCTCGTAACGCTCATGACCTGGCTGGATGACGAACTTATTACCGTACCTGATTTTCCAGCATGGATTTGTGATATTTGTGGTCACCGCAATTATGATACACGTGCCCTCGCTCAATTGAGCCTGGTATTAAACCCCGAAGCCGGCCAACCAGTCAAACAGCGAACCGCAAGACCCACCAACCCCCCTTCCCAGAGTTTACCCCCAATTAGCTAGTTGCGGATACATTAAAACCAAACGGCGTACTGTTACTCAGTACGCCGTCTTCTTTTATCGGAAAACTTTAGGGAATCGGCTTCCAATCAGGCGATTTATCAACCCCGGGACGATTGGTCAGGTTTATCTGCGGGCGACCCGCCGTGGTCATAATATAAACCTCAAAATCACCCCCATCGCGCGTTGAGGTAAATGCCAACCAGCGCATATCCGCAGACCAGGCAGGAGACATGTCGCTTTTCTCTGTGCTGACATCAAACTCCTGAATATCGCGTGCGCCTTTACGGTGAACTTCAGAGAAAGTGATGAGGACAATCCTGCTTGAGCTGCCTTCCATGCGTGTGTAGACAAGCTGCTTGCCGTCCGGCGAAAACTCAGGATCGGCAACCTCGCCCAATTCCCCAAAGATCGCACGCACGTCGAATTTCTCAGGGGTCGTAAAACCGTCATAGTCACTACGGATAAAAAGATAGTTATGAGAACTGGCGCTGATCACAAACACAAGATATTTTCCATCCGGGCTAAAGGTGGCTTGAGATTCCACAAAGTCTTCACTGATACGTATTCGTCCAGAACCATCGGGTTTGACCCAAAAAAGCTGGTAGATCTTTTTGCTTCCATCCGTACGTGAATGATATGTAAAGACAATCAAATTGCCATCCGGCATCCACGCTGGGTCAAATTCATCGCCTGTATGATTGGAAATATTTTGTGGATTCCCGCCATCGGAATCCATCACCCAGATATCCAAACCATTACCCGGATCGCCTGGTGCCGAATAAGCAATCTGACTTCCATCTGGTGACCAAACTGGATGGTCCTTATTCCCCGACCCAAAAGTCAGTTGTTCATAATCATCAGTTAGTATTTCTCCGGCGGCATTACAAGTAACGCGCATTGTCCAAATCTGCTGTATCGAGCCATCTCCCCGGTCACTGACGAAAACAATCCAACCTGACTCACCAATCAATTCTGGCTGAGGAGGCTCTATCAGGGGTACTTCATCAGTTGCAGTAGGCTCAGACATTGCCGCTGTCGGAGGAATGTCGGTGGGTGCAAGTGTAGGTGAGTCTGGCAATGCTGTCGTGGGGATAACCAGTGTATTCTGTTGAACGGAAGGGACTGCTGTTGATACTTTACCCAATGTAAAAGGCGCTCCAGGCAAGACAAAAAGAAATAGCCCAATTACAATTACGATCAAGATCACTCCCAGGATCGCCCCCCCAATCCCTAAGCCGATCAGGAGGCCCTTTTTGCTACGTTCCTTCTTTCCCGCCAGCACTGTTGGGGCACTCGCATCGCCGGGGATGTTTCGCAATGCTGCCAGTTTCGTCGCTGTTGAGGTCAGCAGACTGCGTTCATCGTCCGATAGTCTAAAATCGGGATTCGCCAGAGCCTTGCGAAACTCAGCAACTGATTTAAAACGGTCTTCAGGCTGCAGCGAAAGCGCTTTAATGACCGCCTCAGCCACATAGTCCGGTATCTGTAGATTAAAATCGCTCAGCGGTAAAAGAGAAGCTTTTCCCATTACTCTTTGGATGCTGTCAGCCGGCTTTGCTTTCGCCAAAAGCGCATAAATTGTCGCCGCCAGAGAGTATTGGTCAGAATAAGGACCCGTCCGCCCCTGACCATACTGCTCAGGTGGTGCAAAACCGGGTGTATATCCAGCCGCACCGGAAGCTGTCTCTTGCGCAGCCCCGGCAGCTTTGGCAATGCCAAAATCTACTAAAAAGAGCTCGCCATCTGGCGTTATCTTGATATTGGCTGGTTTAACATCCCTGTGGATTACCGCTGGTTTCTGCTTGTGCAGATAGTTAAGTGCATCACAAAGGTGGTCTGCCCAGTTAAGCACCTTTTCAAGGTCCTGAACTCCGCTTGTTTTCAAGCGCTTGCTCAAATCATCTCCCGGAATAAAATCCATGACCAGGTACTGCTCATTTCCAATCACAAAATAATCGATTACGCGCGGCAGGTTTGGATGCTTAAGTGAAGCCAGCAATCGAGCTTCCTGCAGGAACTGTTCAACGCTTTCTGGCGCGGGGTTGAAGTTACTCTTCACCGCGACTTGTGTTTCAAGCCTTGTATCATAAGCCAAATAGACAGCACCCATGCCTCCTTGGCCAAGTTTGTTGAGGATCTTATATCGATCGTATAGTAAGGTATCTGGTATTAATTCCATGTTCTCAATAATCCTTGTGATTGTTTCCTGGAAAATACAATAATTATCTTTAACTTAGAACTATTATATAGGAGAGCGCTCAATATTTCAAACTCTATCTATATATTTGCCAAAACTATTTATATACTTTATACATAATTCAATTGACGCATCGCACGTACCATGCTATCATATTAATGTCCTTGGTACTTATTCATTTATTTTTATCAGCACCTTAACAAAGGAGTTATATGAACATAGAACTTATTTCTCGCATTGTTGGTTTAATTCTATTTGGAATTATTGGCGCCTTTCTCGGCTCACCGCTTAACACATTAATAGATCAATTTTGGACGGCAAATCCCCTTACAGCCCCTGTGGTTTCAATTATCACAAGCCTCCTGAGTGGTATTCTGGGCTTTTTTATCGCGCCATGGATATCCATTAAACCATTGCAAACACTTCGCAAACTCTTCAAGACAACATCAGCTCAGACACTCATAGGCGGGTTAACGGGTTTGATCATCGGCTTGATCACCGCAGCATTATTAGCCTATCCCCTTTCCCTCATGCCACAACCTTTCGGAAGCATCCTGCCATTTGTTGGAGTTTTACTGTTTGGCTATCTAGGAATCGCACTATTTGTGATGCGCCAGGGTGACTTCCTCAACATTCTCAGATCCATATCGGGAAAGGGTTTATCACGAAGCAGCCGCGCTCAAGGCGATCCTGAACACCGTATCCTGGTGGATACCAGCGCAATAATCGATGGCCGCATTGCTGACATTGCAAAAACAGGTTTCGTACCTGGGACACTGCTGATTCCGCGCTTTGTGCTCAATGAACTGCAATATGTATCCGATTCCGCAGATAACTTACGCCGTCAACGCGGTCGGCGCGGCATGGAAGTCCTGTCTGAACTTCAAAAGGACAAGTCCATGCCTGTAACGATCAGTGATATTGATGTTGAAGGGATTCGCGAAGTTGATGAAAAACTGATCGTCCTCGCACGACAACTCAGCTGCCCGATCCTGACAAATGATTTTAACTTAAATCGGATTGCAGAGCTTCAGGGCGTGAAAATACTAAATATCAACGATCTTGCCAACGCCGTGAAAGTTATCCTGCTGCCTGGTGAAACCTTAGCAATAAAGGTTATCCAGGAAGGTAAGGAATTCAGCCAGGGTGTTGGATATCTTGATGATGGCACAATGGTAGTCGTTCAAAATGGACAAAAGAACATCAATAAAACCATCAAGGTAACGGTTACAAAGGTACTACAGACGGCTGCTGGCCGCATGGTCTTCGCTAAGCCTGTAAAAGATTAATCAGCACATCATGGAGAAAGAATAATGCCATTACGTATCTATAATACGCTGAGCCGCGAAAAAGAAACCTTCGAACCCATCGAAGCTGGTAAGGTGCGCATGTACGTCTGCGGTCCAACAGTTTATGACAAAGCACACGTAGGTCACGCTATGTCAGCACTGGTCTTTGATATCGCGCGGCGTTATCTGGAATACTGCGGCTATGATGTACGCTATGTTATGAATTTTACAGATGTGGACGATAGGATCATTGATCGGGCTAATAAAATTGGAGCAGATCCATACGCGCTTGCCGAGACATATATCAATGAATTCAAACAGAACCTTCAGGATTTGAATATCAAACCTGCAACCGTCAATCCACGCGCAACCGAAGAGATGGATTTCATCATCGAAATGGTATCAAGATTGCTGGAAAACGATTCAGCATACACAGTTGATGGTGATGTCTACTTCCGTGTGCAGCGCATTGAGGATTACGGCAAACTTTCTGGCCAAAAACTGGCAAACCTGAACGCAGGCGCACGTATTCAAGTTGATAAACGCAAAGAGAATCCTATGGATTTCGCGATCTGGAAAGCTGCGAAACCAGGCGAACCGGCATGGGACAGTCCTTGGGGTAAAGGCCGCCCAGGCTGGCACATCGAATGCTCAGCCATGAACTTGCATCACCTCGGTGAGCAAATTGACATCCACGGCGGCGGGAATGATCTGATCTTTCCACACCACGAAAATGAGATCGCACAAACCGAAGCGCTCACCGGCAAAACTTTCGCTCGCTATTGGATGCACAATGGCATGCTGCAGCTCAAGGGAGAAAAAATGTCCAAATCCCTTGGCAATCTCATCACCATCGACGAGTTCCTGTCCAAGTATCCCGGTGATGTGATGCGCCTGCTGGTGATCAATGCTGGTTATCGCAGCCCGCTCACCTTCAACGAGGAAGTCGTTGAACAAACCAAGAATGCATACAAGCGCCTGCTCAACGTTAAACGCCCAGCTTTGCCAAACGCGCCAGGACTGGACGAAATTTCCATCAAGCAGCTCAATGAGCAGGCACAAAAATCCAAAACTGGGTTCCTGGCTGCCATGGATGATGATTTCAATACCGCGGCTGCCTCCGGATTTATCTTTGACCTTGTACGTGCCATCAATCAAGCCCGCAGCGATGGCGCTGCTACCGAACAATTAGAGGCTGCTGAAGAGATTTTCAACGAACTAACAGATGTACTTGGACTCGAATTGAAAGCTCAAAAGCAGGCTCTCTCTACAGCAGACCCCTTCATTGATCTTTTGATCGAACTGCGCAGCGAACTGCGCCAGCAGAAGAACTGGGCGCTATCGGATATGCTGCGCGATAAACTTGCTCAGCTAGGTGTGACCATCGAGGATTCGAAAGATGGCACAACCTGGTCTTGGGGGATGTAGCACATGAAGGAATGGGTCACCGGTCGGAACCCGGTTTATGAACTACTGAAGGCCGGTCGCCGGCATTGTTTCCGCTTATGGATCGCAAAAGGTCTGAAGGCCGAAGGCCGTTTGCACCAAATCATCCAACTAACCCGAGAACGCGAAATAATGACCGAGCAGGTGCCGCGCAACCACCTGGACAACATCTATGCCAATCACCAGGGCATCGCTATGGAAACCAGTGCTTATCCATACGCCGCCCTTTCCGACATCCTCAAGCATAGTAAAGCCCAAAACGAAGCTCCTTTTTTCCTGGTTCTGGATCTTATTCAAGACCCGCAGAATTTGGGTACACTATTGCGTTCTGCTGAAGTAATGGGCGTGCATGGCATCGTTATTCCTATTGCTCGCAGTGCGCTGGTCACCCCGGCAGTGGTGACTGCTTCCTCTGGTGCTACTGAGCACCTTTTAATTGCCCAGTACAATCTTGC
>JAUXFJ010000234.1 GCA_030620065.1 Anaerolineaceae bacterium | reverse complement strand
GGCACACTCGTGACAACCTCCGCTGGTGAAGCGACCGGCCCGGTTGGCTTCTTGCGGGTTTATGACCACGCCTTTGATGAGATCGCCCAGGGAGGCACAAGGCGTGGCGCGAATATGGGCGTTCTGCGCGTCGACCATCCCGATATTGAAGAATTCATCCACTGCAAGACAGATGAGAATGCAATCACGAATTTCAATATTTCGATCGGCATAACGGACGAATTTATGGAAGCCGTCATTGCAGACCAGAAATGGGCTCTAAGGTTTCCAGACGTGAATAACAAGGCATATAGAAATTTTAACGGCGCCTATGATACCGCTGTTGAAAATGACCTGCCGATCATCACACATCGCACTTTACCTGCCAGAGAGCTATTTAACAAGATCGTCACTCAGTCACATCATAATGGTGAACCGGGGGTCCTTTTCCTTGATGCAGCCAATCGTGCCAATCCCCTCCCGCATTTATACAAGTTAGAAGCCACAAACCCTTGCGGTGAACAGTGGCTGGGTCCTTACGAGAACTGCTGCCTGGGTTCAATCAACTTAGCACAGCATTTCGCACCCGATGGGATGGTTGACTGGGACAATCTACAGCAAAGTACAGAGTTAGCGACCATCTTCCTTGAAGATGTAGTCGATGTGAACGCCTATGTACCCGCTGTACCGCAGTTAAAAGAAGCCGCGCTCAATGCCCGTCGAATTGGACTCGGCATCATGGGCCTGGCTGATCTGATGTACCATGTTGGCGTTCGCTATGGCTCAGAACTGGCTCAGGAATTTGCATCCCAGGTGATGGAATTCATCCGTTATCACGCCATGCGTACCAGCGTTGATCTTGCCAGTAAAAAAGGAGCTTTCCCGGCAATCAAAGGCAGCATCTACGATCCCGATGATCTCAAATGGCAGCCACCACAGCCATTGAAACCTCATCAACACGATTGGGGACGTCCTGCAATTGATTGGAATACAGTCGTCGCTGGCATTAAAGAATCCGGCATCCGCAACGCTGCCCAAACGACCGTAGCGCCAACAGGTACGATTGCAACCGTTGCAGGATGTGAAGGCTATGGCTGCGAACCAGTTTTCGCCCTGGCTTATGTCAGACACGTAGACGACAATGGCAGCAACCTTAATCTGAACTATATCAGTCCCCAATTTCAGTCGGCTTTGGATGCTGCTGATCTTGAGCCTGAACTGCGTGAGAAGATCCTTGAAGAGACCCTCGAGCATGGCACCTGTCAGGGTGTTGAAGACGTACCCGAGCAAATCCGGGATGTGTTTGTGGTTTCAGCTGACATTCATGCTGAAGAACATGTCCACACACAGGCTGCTCTGCAAGCCTTTGTGGATAACAGTCTCAGCAAGACGATCAACTTCCCTTCTAGTGCCTCTGTTGAAGATGTCGCTAAAGTTTATCAATTAGCCTGGCAGTTAGGCTGCAAGGGTATCACTGTCTACATTACAGGTTCACGCGACAAAGTTGTTCTGGAAACAAAAGCGACCATACAGGCCAGGACGATCGCGCCTTCGAATAACGGTTACCACGCTGAAAGTCCTTACGATAACAACGATGCAGAAAAACAGCTGGCGATCTGGCAGGAATCTAAGAAACCGCGCCCACGCACCCTGCATGGCTTCACCTATTCCGTGGATACGCCGCTCGGAAAATCCTTTGTAACGATCAATGAAAATGGTGCTAACCAGCCCTTTGAGGTATTCATCAACACTGCCAAGGCTGGGTCTGAAACCGCTGCACACTCCGAAGCGATTGGGAGGCTCATTTCGTACGTATTACGTCTTACTTCATCTATAGAACCACGTAAACGGCTTAAAATCGTCATGGAGCAGCTTGGAGGTATTGGCGGCGGACGTTCGCTTGGCTTTGGTCCCAATCGTGTGCGCTCAATGCCGGATGGCATCGCTAAAGCACTCGACGAATACCTCTATCAACAGTATTGGGAGAAAGAAGCACCCGAAGCTGACACCACAGCCCCTGCCCTGCCCCTGCCCGGTGCGCTAACTGGCGCGCTCAAAGTCGGTGAACTCTGTCCCGAATGCGGTCAGGCTACGCTCATAAACGAGGAAGGCTGCCGCAAATGCTACACCTGCGGATATAGTGAGTGCTGATCAATATTTCACCAAGAGCGCTATAGTTTTCAATAGAACATGAGTTAAAATGTAATTGTATAATTCAGGTTAACATCATTTTATTCGGGAGACAGGTAATGAATAATAAGTGGACCTCAAATACAATTGAAATTAACGGCAACAGCATCTTCTACACACGCACTGGTGGCAATAAACCGCCCATCGTTTTGGCGCATGGCTATACCGACGACGGCTCTTGCTGGGCAGACCTGGCAAAAGACCTTCAAGCAGAATATGACCTCATCATGGTCGACGCAATCGGCCACGGCGAATCCTCCCGCATATCGAAAGACAAACCGATTGAAATGATCGAAGATATGCACAAGTTGATCACTGCGTTGAAACTTGAGAAACCAGCAATTATTGGACACTCTATGGGGGCAGCCAGCGTGGCTGGTTTTGCAGCCCAATATCCAGACGAGGTCAGCGTGATCGCGCTTGAAGACGTTCCCTGGGACGATAAATCCTCCCCTTCGATTAAGGGTCTCAAAGAAGGTAAGCCTGGTTATCAAGATATCCTGGTGCAGTTACAGAAGGGAACTATAAAAGAAGCTATCTCGTTCAGCAAAAAGAAGCACAAGCATTGGTCAAAAACCGTAAATGAGCCCTGGGCTCGTTCCAAAATGAAATTCGATCTGTCATTATATGAAACAAAGTTACCTGAACACCCCAAATGGCAGAATATCGCAGCCAGGATCCAATGCCCCACTCTCCTGCTTACGGGTG
>JAUXFJ010000069.1 GCA_030620065.1 Anaerolineaceae bacterium | reverse complement strand
TTGTGGTATTTTTGATTTCCCTATAAACTACAAGCTGACGTGCAAGCGTTTCACCAGGATCTTCTTCGCCTTCTACACGAATTGGAGGTCGAGGCAATAGAGCTTCAGATTTTATTTGAATAAGTTTTGCCGCAATTATAAGAAATGCAGAGATGTCTCCCGCAGAGATATTCTGCAGGTTTTTTATTTTTGTTAGATATTGATCAGTTACTTTCGCAAGGGATAACTTTGTAATGTCTAGCTCAGCCCTCTGAATTAAATCTAAAAGCAGACTCAGGGGGCCTTCATACACATCTGTTTCGACGTGATAGACCGCGTGTTTTTTCTCGATAATTGATGTTACCACATACCAATTATAGCCCATTCATTAGATATATCAAAGTACGATATAATTTTTCTATCCTGTAGATTAGTGAATAAATTTATGAGATCAATTTATAAATGTAGACGGTGTCGAGCGGAATATCCAAAAGTTGGCATGCCGTATATTTGCCCATTATGTGGTGGTATATATGAAATTGACGTAAACTCAGATTTCAAGTTTGGAAACATAAACGATACACTCCCTGGGATTTGGCGTTATCGTTCAATCTTTGGCATTCCTAAAACTGCCCCCGTGACATATTTAGGTGAGGGTAATACACCAATAATTTGGCGAAAAGCTTTTTCAAAGAATATCATTTTTAAGTTGGAATTCTTAAATCCAACAGGTTCATATAAAGATAGAGCTACAGCAGTCCTCACAAGCATGCTAAAGCAACGCAATGTGTCGAATGCAATTGAGGACTCCTCGGGGAATGCTGGTGCATCGTTTGCTGCCTATGCAGCTGCATTTGATATTGATGCTGAAATTTATATCCCTGCATCCACTTCTGGGCCAAAGAGAAGGCAAGTTGAATCCTACGGGGTTACTGTGATACCAATTCCCGGCCCTCGTTCGGAAGCTGCGAGAAGTGCTCAAGCGGCAGTAACCAGGAAAGGTATAACTTATGCCAGCCATGCTTTTCTACCATTTGGGATGGCTGGTATCGCTACCACAGCTTATGAACTGGTTGAACAGATAGGCGATACTCCTGGAACCATCATCGCTCCAATCGGACATGGTAGTCTATTGGCAGGGATTATGTTAGGTTTCAGGGCACTTAAGGAAAATTCATGTATCAAAGAACTCCCCAGTTTCGTCGGCGTGCAGGCGGATAAATGTGCACCTGTTTGGGCTAAATGGGTTGGACAGGATTTTAATCAAACAGAATGCACTACGATTGCGGAAGGTACACAAATAGTAGATCCTGTAAGAGGTGGTTTGCTCCTTGATTTATTAAGTAAGACCAACGATCAGATCGTGAAGGTAAGTGAAGCTGAAATCAAGGACGCTGTTCATGAACTAGCGAGTCATGGGTTATACGTGGAACCTGCTTCGGCTTTAGTCTGGGCAGCTTTAAAAAATAATGCTCATAATTTAAAGGAACCAATTACTTTGATATTAACAGGTTTTGGGTTAAAATCAGATGTTGCAATCTAATTACGAACTGTTGAAACGCTAGTTATTTAAACTAGATGACTTGCGTTCCAACGGTTCTGGCTCAAGGAGGCCAGAATGCCAAGCAAGCATAATAAGCCTGAATCACCACGCGAATTTATAACTCGCTTATCATTAGCTTTCAAAGATGATTTCTTACTCACAAGGGCGTTAACGCACCGATCTTACCTTAACGAAAATAAAAGCGCACTAGAAGATAATGAGCGCTTGGAATTCTTGGGGGATGCAATTTTGGATTTTATGGTTGCCGAATGGACCTATCATAAGTTTCCGGAAAAACCGGAAGGTGCATTAACACGATTAAGAGCAGCCCTGGTGCATACTGAACAATTAGCTAATTTTGCCAGATTGATAAATATGGGTCCAGCATTAAGGCTGGGGCGTGGGGAGATTCGGGCTGGTGGAAGAGATCGCTCTGCTTTACTATGTGATGCTTTTGAAGCTTTAGTTGGCGCATTATATTTGCATGCCGGTATAGAGGCTACAAAAGAATTTGTATATCCTTTAGTAGAAAATGTTGTAGAGGATATCCTGATAAATCATTTTGACGAAGATCCCAAAAGCGGTTTTCAAGAATGGGCACAAGCTCAAGGATTCCCTTCGCCTTCATATGTTACAGTCTCGGAAAGTGGACCAGACCATGCGAAAGTATTTGAAATGGAAGCACGCATAGATGGTAAGGTGTTTGGTAGAGGTTTTGGCAGCAGCAAACAAAATGCTGAGAAAGAAGCCGCAAAACAAGCAATACAAAAACTAGGACTATTGGATTAATAAATCATATGCATTCACGTTTATTGTCATTAGAGTTGCAAGGTTATAAGACATTCGCAAATCAAACCCCGTTTGAATTTCCTGGGACGGTGACTGCAATCGTAGGACCCAACGGATCCGGCAAATCAAATATTGCTGATGCCATAAGGTGGGTGCTTGGTGAGCAGTCATATTCGTTATTGAGAGCCAAAAAAACAGTCGATATGATCTTTTCAGGTTCTGATCAGCGACCACGTGCAGGTATGGCTTCAGTTTCGATTACATTCAATAATGAGGATAATTGGCTTCCCATAGATTATTCAGAAGTTGTCTTAACTCGTCGAGCTTACCGGGATGGTCAAAATGAATATCTCATCAATAACCAGAAAGTAAGATTACGAGATGTTCATGAATTATTGGCTCAAACTGGACTTGCTGATCGAACCTATACCATAATCGGTCAAGGTCTGGTCGATGTCGCATTGGCTATCAGGCCAGACGAACGTCGACGTTTATTCGAAGAAGCCGCGGGTATCGGATTGTATCGATCACGGAAAGAGGAGACTTTAAGACGCTTAGACAACACTCGGCGAAATCTGGACCGCGTGCTTGACATTATGGCCGAGATTAAACCTCGATTAAGAAGCCTTGAACGTCAGTCCAGCAAAGCTGCTGAATATAAGCAGCTCCAATCCGATCTTAAAGTTCTTTTGCGCGATTGGTACGGATACTATTGGTTCAAGTCCCAGAAAGAGATCAGAGCAGTTCAACAGTTGCGCAATGAGCAAGAACGGTTCCTTGACGAGAGCCATCGAAAACAAAGCACAAATCAGGTTGACCTTGAACTAATTCGCCATGACATGCAAATACGTCGTGATGAATTAAATTCATTTCATCAAGAATTAGCCCAGCTTCACAGCGAACTCGGACACATCGGTCGTGATTTGGCAGTCTCGGATGAACGGAAAAGGGCAGTTATCTCCCGCCGCAGTCAACTTGAGCTTGATATTGCAAACATCGAGGAAAAGATCCAATCGAGGGGAATCTCTAAACAAGGCGTCATCGTTGAATTCAAGCAATTATTAAAAGAATTCGAAGAAGCAGATAGGCAATTTAAAGATATAAGTGATCAAGTGGAAGTACGTATGCACGAAAGGCAATCGCTTGAAAGCGCTATTGAGAAGATCCGAAACGAGCGTGTTGAGGCTGAAACATCGATCATTAAGATCAGTGCTAGGAAAACCGAGTTTAGTGAAAGGATCAACGATCTAAAACTAAACATCGCTCAAAGTCAAAAATCATTGAAAGAATTAGAATCAAAAAAAGACGGATTGGAATCTGATAAAAAGAAGTTAGATTCGCAAGTTCCTGCCTTTGAGAAAAAGGTAACTAATCTCACTGAGCAGATTGCTGAAATGAACGATAAGCTTGCTAATTTGTCAGATACTCATGCGGATAAAGAGAAAGACCTCTCAAATCTTGTCAACGAACAAACACGCCTTTCCGTACAATTAGATGTGTTGTTGCAATCCGAACAAGCTTTAGCTGGATTTTCGGAAGGTGCAAAAGCATTACTTAAATATTCTAAAAACAAAGCATTAAAATATGACCTCACAGCGCTAAGCAAGCAAATCATTGTTCCTAAAAAGTACGAAATTGCACTAAACGCGGCCCTTGGAGAATTTGTGGACTTGCTTGTGATCAAGAATCCAAGCATCAATCTCCAGATTCTAAAGCATCTTGAGGACAAAGTAAAAGATCGCGTTGCAATAATTGCGCAAAACAACCATAGTGAAAAAGATCATGAATTTTCATTAAATAATGCCAAGGGTGTCATTGGGAAAGCTATCGACTTGATCGAAGTTTCAGAAGATAATAAGTCAATTATGACTGTTCTTCTTGCTAATACGCTTGTTGTCGAGAATAAAGCCCAAGCTGTCTCATTGCTCAAAGCATTACCAGAATCTTATAAAATTGTGACCTTGGATGGAGAGGTTTTCCTTAGCAATGGAATCGTTTTTCTGGGGAAACTTTCTTCCAACAGCAAAATTGGTGCGCCCCGCCAAAAACTAGAAATCAAACAACGTATAGAAAGACTCGCAGATAGGATAGCAAAAATAGAGATAAACCTCGCTTTACTCAAGGAAAATATCGGTAATGATAATATAACATTGACGGATCTCGAGGAGGAAAAGAACAAGAATAATGCTCAGCTTGCTGATCTGAATCGTCGGAGATCATCTGTTGAAGTAGAGATAAGTAAAGTAGATGACCAAACTTCCTGGTTGATAAATCAAATAAACGTATTTTCTAAAAAGATAAAAGAAAGCACAATTTACCTTACAGATTTAGATGAAGGGGTCAAGAAAGAAAACGAAAAGGTTCAACAATGCCAAACGCAAGAGCAAGAGCAAAAGTCCTTGTTATCTAATTTGCCGGTAAATGATCTCCACAATCAACTCCATCAGCTTGAAACAGCAGCTGCTGTTTCAAAACAGGCTTTAAAGAGCAGTGAGGATAAACTTCAAGCCATAACAGCTAACCTTGATGAGGACCTTGCTCAACTAAACGATTTGCATAATCGTTACAAAGGGGCATGCACTTTAATAGATGAGATTCAACAAGAGGATTTGACACTTCGTGAACGTGAGACAGATGTAACGAATCAAGCT
This sequence comes from Anaerolineaceae bacterium, assembly GCA_030620065.1. Taxonomy (GTDB): domain Bacteria; phylum Chloroflexota; class Anaerolineae; order Anaerolineales; family Anaerolineaceae; genus JAUXFJ01. The sequence goes on along the minus strand of JAUXFJ010000069.1, from coordinate 2,741 downwards.
GACCAAAAGATCACAGACAAGATCAAACCTCTGGAAAAAACATTGTCCACTGTAGATTTAAAATATGATGAAAGTCAAAAACTTGAAAAGAAATTACAAAAAGAGTATATACAAAGAGAACGGCAATTTACACAAGTTCAGCTGGATTTAACCCGTAAGCAGGAAAAACTGGAGATCCTGAACGAACGTATCAAAGATGATTTTGGTTTGGTGGATTTTGAATATGAACAGGACATATCAGGTCCAACTCCTTTGCCGTTCCAGGACATGGTCATAGAATCCCTCTCAATTAAACATGAATTACCGGATAACCTTGGCGCTAACATCAAAGAAATGAAATCTCAAATGCGCCGAATAGGCTCTGTCAACCCAGAAGCACAAGCAGAATACATTGAGGTTCGAGAACGTTTTGAGTTTTTACAAAACCAGGTTAAGGACTTGGAAAGTGCTTCGGATGATCTCAGAAAAGTAATAAGCGAGCTTGATGAGATAATGCAAAGGGAATTCATAAAGACGTTCAAAGCGGTTAGTAGCGAATTTTCTAAAATGTTTAAACGTCTTTTCAATGGTGGGACCGCACACTTAATGATCTCGGATGAAAACGATCCAATCGAAAGCGGCATAGATATTGAAGCCCGTCTACCCGGGAGGCGCGAACAGGGTTTGGCACTGCTCTCTGGCGGTGAACGGAGCCTGGCTGCTGTGGCACTCATTTTTGCATTGCTAAAAGTGTCCCCCACGCCGTTCTGTGTGCTCGATGAAGTTGATGCAATGCTAGATGAGTCGAATGTCACACGGTTCTGTGAACTTCTCAAAGAGCTATCATCCGATACGCAATTCGTGATCATCACACATAATCGCAGCACTGTACAAGCTGCTGATGTGATCTATGGTGTAACAATGGGGCGGGATACTGTCAGCCAAGTCATTAGTTTAAAACTAGATGAGGTTGATGAGACTTATATTGAATAAGTATCCCATTATTGCAAAAAAATAAGAAGCTCACAGTATTTATGTGGGCTTCTTATAGTATTAATTTGCTTTGTTGTTATTGAGGTACAGCGTATATAGCTTCCCGAACTGCAGGGGGTACCTCAGGTTCGGCAGGAACAAAATCAATCCAGTAAGGTTCAATGCTGATATCATCTCTGGAATCGCGTAATTCACTCAACCAGGTCGTAAAGGTACTTTCCTTCAAAGCATTAAATTCGTTTGCATTTATAGGCATCACTTCTTTCCCCAACAATTGGATGATATGGAATCCAAATTGGGTTTGAATTGGTTGGCTTAAATCGCCAATTTCTAAAGCAAATACCGCATTCTCAAATTCCATTACCATGTTACCTTTGCCGAACCAGCCTAAATCCCCCCCCATCTCCTTATTTCCCTGATCTAAAGAATATTCCGATGCAAGTGCATACCAATCCTCTCCATCGTCTAATTTTCCAAGGATTTCAATTGCTAATTCTTCTGTTTCTACAAGGATATGACGTGCCCAGACTTGCTCTTCGAAGGGTTGTAGATCCGAGGTGATTTCTTCATGTAATTTTTGCCATAGAATTTGAGTTTCAAAGACATGCACCAGATCGGAGTGACTAAAGCCAATGTTTTTGATGCTATCAAGATAATTATCAATGGCTTTCGCATAGCCCTCTGTTGTATATGGAGTAGGAGTTGGGGTAATTGTCTCCAGTGGTACCTCTGCCTGCGGAGCTTCAGGGGTCGATTCTTCTAAAGATTCTTTAGTGCCACTTGATGTCGCTTCAGCAGGAGAAGCTTCTTGTGTTGGTACCAAGGTACTGGTAGGCAACTCACCTTCAGGTATTTCTGTTGCTGTTGCCATTGCAGTAGGTGTTGAAGTGAATCGAAGCAACGCCAATTGTTCCCTTGATAATGTAGGTGTGCTTGCAAGGGTTGCAGTTTGTGTCGGCACGGGCGTACCTTCAGGGAAGAATTCAAATCCTGCTTGCATTGCTTTAGTTAACTCTTCTTCTGACACAGTGATACCGCGTTTTTCTGCTTCCTCATAAATCAGTATGTCATCAATCATTTGGTCGATGACATCGTTCCCAACAAGCATTGGTTCGTCTAATAGATCAATTATTTGCTGCGCTGATGTTAAAAAGCTTGTCCCTTGAGCGCCAAACCAACTGGCATATTGCGCATTCATATATGCCTGATTGATTAGATTTATACGTGAATATTTTACTCGGGTTTGAAAATCATCCACATTGATGACTTTCTCTCCAACATGCGCAATAGGTTTTCGGGGTTTGATGATGTAATTATCAAACAGACCATAACCTACTAGTCCAATAATTATTGCCAGCAATCCGAAAGTGGCTATAAGAATATTACGTGTTTGGCGTCGTTCCCTTTCTTTTCTGGCAAGGTGTTTTTTTGACGTTTTCTTTGTAGAAATAGCTGTTTTTTTTGCCATAAATCGTCCTTTATTGATTATTTAGTATTGCGCCAAGTTTCACCAGCAAAAGGCAATAATGCTAAGTGTCGAGCATTTTTGATCGCTCTTGCAACCTCACGCTGGTGTTTTGCACATGTACCTGTCTGTCGACGTGGTCGAATTTTACCTATTTCATTGATGTAACGAGATAAAAGTTCAGTATTCTTATAGTCAATGCTTATGCTTTTATCTGTACAAAACTGGCATACCTTAGGTCTTGAATAATAACGTGGCCTATTTGACTTCCTGTAGTCTGACATTTTGTTAACTCCAAAATATA
>JAUXFJ010000157.1 GCA_030620065.1 Anaerolineaceae bacterium | reverse complement strand
ATGCTGAAGGCTATCCCCGACCCGAGACACGCACTATGTCTCAGGCTGAGATCATGAACTTTACCAATCAATTAGGCACCTATCGGCGCTACAGCGATCCACGCTATTATAAGGGAGTCGAATACGTCGATATGGTGGAAGCCTTAGCCAAACGCCGCTGTGCCGAGTTGTTCGCAGCTAATGACCTAGAAGCGGATGACCTATTCGTCAACGTGCAGCCCCTCTCCGGTGCACCTGCAAATAACGCTGTATACACTGCATTTTTAAACCCTGGAGATACAATCCTTGGAATGAACCTGCTGCACGGTGGCCACCTTTCGCATGGCTCTTCCGTCAATCGTTCAGGCATTAACTACAAAGCATTTCACTACACTGTGGATCCCGAAACAGAACGTATCGACTATGAGAATTTAGCAAAGTTAGCGGAGCTGCATAAACCCAAGATCATCATCGCCGGTTATTCTTCCTATCCTTGGATCCCTGACTGGAAAAAATTCAGGCAGGTAGCCGACAGCGTAGATGCCATTCTGCTTGCTGATATTTCGCATATTGCAGGTCTGATTGCTGCTGGCATCTCAGCTTCTCCTGTAGGTTACGCACATATCATCACGTTTACCACCCACAAGACATTATGCGGCCCACGCGCCGCGGTGATCATCACCAACAATGAAACCCACGCCAAAAAGATCGATAAAGCTGTCTTCCCTGGCGAACAGGGCGGCCCGCATATCAATACAATTGCCGCAATGGCGCTCACATTTAAATTAGCCAGAACAGATGAATTTAAAGCTCTCCAAACGCAGATCAAGAAAAATGCCGCTGCTCTTGCAGACTCGTTCACGAAGAACGGATTACGCGTGCCTAATAAAGGCACCGACACCCACATGACATTGATTGATTGCAAATCGATTGTCAGCAGTGATGGGACGCCCCTCTCTGGTGATATGGGTGCCCGCATCCTGGACATCGCCGGGATCGTCGCCAACCGCAATACCATCCCGGGTGATCGCTCCGCTTTCTCTGCATCAGGTATCCGCTTCGGCACCACCTGGCTGACCCAGAGTGGATTTAAAGAAGCTGATCTTCAGGAAATCGGCATGCTTATCGCTAATATCCTCAAAGCTACCACGCCCTATTTAAAGTATGGGCGGAGAGGTAATCAAATCCGTGCCAAGGTTGATTTTAAAGTCCTGGAAGATGCCAAGATGCGCATCCGCGATTTAGCCGAATCGAAGCGCAGTATAGACACAGTAAAAATCAAGCATGGCTATCCACATTATTACTTCCTGGATGACCAATGCGCTCAACCACAGGCTGCTTTTGAATTGAGCGGACAAAAAGTACGCAGTTTCCTGGCTTATTCACTCTCAAGCGATTTCGAAGCACTCGAACCCGGTCAATGTCAGGCAACATGCATCTATACAACAGAAGGCAGCGTCAATGGCACCTTGACTTGCATCGAACCGACCCGCTTTAATTTAACTATCCCGGGAGATAAAACTGGTCTGGCAGGTTCCTGGCTGCGAGACCTTGCCGAAGCTTATACAAGTTTTGATGAGGATATCTATCGCCGCATCCCCGGCCCTGTCGTGATTGACGATGCAGAGCCTGTCAAAACTCAACCTTCTTCAAAAGACCCCATCGGTGCAGAAAAACCATATTTCATCGGTATCACTGCAAACAAATCTCAAAAGGCTTTACCTGAATTTCAGTGGGTTTCACCTGAAAACGTAACGCTGAAAAATACCCCGCTCCATGACATTCACACTTCTATGAACGCTAAAATGATCCCTTTCGCTGGTTGGGATCTGCCAGTTTGGTATACGTCTGTACTCGAAGAGCATCAGGCTGTTCGTAAATCCGCAGGTTTGTTTGACGTGACCCACATGGGCGTCTTTCAAGCTGAAGGCCCCGATGCCGCGCTTTTCCTCGACTCTGTCTGCGGAAATGACATCCTGGCGCTCAAAGTAGGCGATTCCTGTTACACCCATTTCCTTGACCCGCATGCCAACGTAATTGACGATCTACTCGTCTATCGCCGTGCCAAAAATAAGTTTCTGGCAGTTGTCAATGCCGCTAATGAAGAAAAAGACTGGACCTGGCTAAATGCAGTCAAAGATGGTACCGTATCCGTTGACCCAGAACGTCCTTGGAGCCGTTGTTTTGGTCGCAAGGTGCTGCTGCGCAATCTGAAAGACCCAAAAGAAGGCAAGGATATGCGTGTGGATATCGCCTTGCAAGGTCCACAGTCGCGCGAAATCCTCCTCAGACTATCAAAGGATGCTGGGCTTAGTAAGCAGATCTTGATGTTAAAACGTACCCAGCTCTGTGAAGGCGTTCTTGATGGCATTGAGCTCGTGATCTCACGCACTGGCTATACAGGTGAAAAGATGTGCTTCGAGCTTTTTGTCCACCCGGATAAAGCAGCAGACCTTTGGAACGCCCTGATGCAAGCTGGTAAACCCCTCGGTTTGGCAGCCTGTGGCCTTGGAGCACGCGATTCCCTGCGCACCGAAGCAGGTTTGCCTCTTTACGGGCATGAAATGGGCGGCGAGTTAAATCTGAGCGTCGCCGAAGCAGGTTTCCTGAATTTCGTCAAAATATATAAACCATGGTTTATTGGAAGGTCAGCCCTGATGCAGCGTGAGAGAACACGCCAGGGTAGTGTAGTTCGTTTCCGCTTCGAAACGCAGGGCGTCCGTTTAGCTCACCTCGGCGATCCCGTCCTCAATGAACGCGGTAAGGTAATTGGCAAGGTTACAAGTTGTGCTATTGATCAAGAAGGTTTCCTCACCGGTCAAGCTTTCGTTGACAGCAAATTCTCAACCGAAGGCACGAGCTTGTACATTTTCCAGAGCGCTTCAGACAAAATATCCAAAGCGCCATCTAAACTAAGCAGCGGCGACAAGCTGTCCCTACCCACCCTCGCCAAAGTTATTAGTCGATTTCTAAAATAAAAGGAGAAAGATAATTAATGCTAACTTCATGGGAACATCGTTTTGCCAACCGCACCGAAGGGATGAGTGGCTCTGCTATCCGTGAATTATTGAAATTCTCATCATTACCTGATGTGATTTCATTTGGCGGGGGCTTACCCGCGCCGGATGTATTCCCAATTCAAAAATTCATTGAAGCCTCTGATACTGTCCTAAAAGAAATGGGCGATCGTGCCCTGCAATATGGCACAACCGAAGGTTATCAACCGCTAAGGGAATTAATTGCTCAGAATGCAATTGAATACGGCATCCCGATTTCTTCCGATAATGTGCTGATCACCTCAGGCTCTCAACAAGCGCTTGACCTTTTAGGTAAGATATTTATTAACCGGGGCGATCGCGTTCTGACCGAATCTCCCACATATTTAGGTGCAATCCAGGCATGGAATGCATATGGGGCAAAATACGTTACCATCGCTTCTGATGACAATGGCATGCAAACACAACATCTTGAAGAACTAATAGACACACATGTGAAGTTTATGTATGTGCTGCCTAATTTCCAAAACCCCACCGGTGTAACGCTTTCCCGCGAACGCCGTAAACAACTCGTTGAGGTCGCAAACCGTTATGGTGTCCCAATCATCGAGGATGACCCCTATGGTCAGCTGCGTTATGAAGGAGAACATCTTCCACCTGTTGTTGTTATGGATGACGAGTTACGTTCCAATGAAGTACCCGTTTATCGGGGCAATGTCATCTATACAAGCACTTTTTCAAAGATCCTCGCCCCTGGCTTACGTTTGGCCTGGGTTATAGCTCCTGAAGAAGTGATCGAGAAGCTTGTGCAAGTAAAACAAGGCGCTGACCTGCATACCTCAACCTTCACTCAATATATCGCTTATGAAGTTATCCGTGAACCTTCCTGGATGAAAAATCATATTCAAATGATTCGTGAGGTCTACCGCGAAAGGCGGGATGTCATGCTTAAGGCACTTGAAGAATTCATGCCTGATGGTACTCGCTGGGCACACCCAAAAGGCGGCCTCTTCTTGTGGGTTTCACTCCCCAAAGGATATGATACCAATAAGATCTTCCCCAAAGCAATTGAACAAAAAGTGGCCTATGTTCCCGGCACTGCTTTCCATCCCAATGGCGGCGGCGAAAATACCATGCGGTTGAACTTCTCTTATAGCAAGCCAGAGATCATCTACGAAGGTATACAACGCCTTGCGAATGTGATAAAACAGAATCTTTAATAATTAGTAATTAACTCTCAAAACTATAAAAAACACACCCTTACACATACAAGGGTGTGTTTTTTGATGACTTCTTCTTATCATTGATTAATTATCAGCGGTGCCAAATCGAAAAATCCTTCAAGATTGAACCACCAGTAAATTCGCGCAAGATAGAATTATCGGGGATCCATTCAGAGCTTGTTGGAAGAAACCATTCCAAGAATTTCAAGAGCCGTTTAGCTTCAATGAATTCTGGAATGCCGTAAGGTACTTGCCTCAGCAAAGGCTCCACCAAAGGTTTCAGGGCAGTCAGTTCATACGCCAAGGCTGAATTGAACATGCTGTCAGCATTTTCT
>JAUXFJ010000180.1 GCA_030620065.1 Anaerolineaceae bacterium | reverse complement strand
GACAGCTTTAAACGCCGGGTGCCTTGCATCGCGCAGCATCTCAAAAAGCAACATTTCCACAGTTGCAAGCTTGGCCCCAGCCGCTTTCACACGTGTGATAGCGGTTTGTTTATTGACCGCGGCGCGTGCAGATACAGCATCAACGACGTAATAGACCTCATAACCAGCTTCCAATAAGTCTAAAGCGCTCTGATACAAGCAGATATGGGCTTCGAGTCCACACAGGACGATCTGCTTGCAGGCTAATTCATTTAATCTGACCATGAACTGGACCTCGCGCAGGCAGCTAAATGAAGTTCGGCTTATCGGTTCAGCCTCGGGTAGCAGCTCGGTAATTTCTGGCGCTGTTGTGCCCAACTTACTGGGTACCTGATTTGTCACTATGATTGGAATATTCAAAGCCTGAGCGCCCATAATCAGCTTTTGAATATTCGCTAAAATTAATGGGCTGTCCTCAACAACATGTACTAATTTGCCCTGTACATCAATCACCACTAATGCAGATTCCTCAGAATTTAGCATTTTTAATCTCCAGAATATTATTGTTGCCTACAATTATACGTCAGGATGTCCACTCACAGCCATGTCAATTCAGAGCTAAAGCTAGCATCAATATATTGACATCTTCATTTAGGATAATTCTGTAAGCGTTAATAGTTCAAAGTCAATAACTCACCTAAACATAACTGATATTCCTCTTGAAATAAAACCCCATACTGTGCCCAGTAACCCATCGCACAGCTTCTTCCATGGTGAAACTAAAATTGAGTATATGATGAGCGGCCTTTTCTCCCAGTGGAAAACAGCTGCCGTGCACTTATCTAGTTCTATCTTACCTTCCTTAATAAGCTTACGCACGCATGCACTAGTACAAACCTGATCAGCTGTACTATTCAGCAATAATAAATTCTACGGTACTTGCAGACTTTGATTTTTCCGACGACCAATTCAGTCTATATTATAATCATCGTGGCGATAACCATGAAAAAAGATTTCATCACCGCATTTAAATTAATCGGTACAACCTTCTCCATCTGGTGGAATGATTGGGTCAATCAGGTTTTAGCCAACTTGGCAGCTCTTTTATGCAGCATGACCATCATTCTGGCGCCTGCTGCCTTACTCGGCATCTTTCAGGAGACTCAAGACTTAAGCAGTGGAGTGCGTACAGGCATCGCTGGCTTTTGGCAGGGCTTCAAGCGTTACTTCTGGCACAGCTTACTATGGGGCAGCATTAACCTGCTCGTAATAGCGATTGTGGTCGGTAATATCTGGTTTTATAGCAGCATCCAAAGCGTTTGGGCACCCCTTTTAGTCGTTCTATTCATCATTCTGGCGCTGTTCTGGTTCATGGTGCAGTTTTATACCTTAGGCTACTTGTTTGAGCAGGAAGAAAAATCGGTTTTCCTTGCCTGGCGTAATGGGTTTCTTACCATCTTGGCCGCGCCTGTTTTCACGCTGGTGCTTGGTTTTTTTGCACTGCTGATTTCTGTTATCAGCCTTGGTTTGGTCTTGCCACTAATCGTAGGGACCCCCTCCCTAATTGCACTGCTCAGCTTGCTTGCCGTACAGAACAGGCTTGAAGTCTATCAGGTACGTCAGCGCGAAGAAACGAAAAATAATGACATGAACTTCTCTACAGAGGAAAAGAAATTACAAAAATAAAAGTCAGGTACGAGCGGCATGTTAAGCTTCATATGATCACAAGTACAAGGCCTTTCGCTATCTCGAAATCAGACTAACCAAAAATGTCATATGTGTTTGCAGATTCTGGTTTTAGCACCTATAATAATACCAATTCGTTTTCTAGAGAGACCGCATACGGAAAATCCCTTTAATAGTCCCAATCGGTCTCATTTTTTAATAATAAGTCTATTATCGTTTTTTTTTGGTGGTGGAGGTTTCATGGCACGACCCTTGTGGCTTGTAGAAATATTAAAACGCCACTTCAACCTCAGGTATGTAGGCGCTGAACTGACAAAATGGCCGGTCATCGGATATATCATGGAAAAAGCCCTTTTTAATGGCCACCTTACCGGCGATGCGCTTTTTTACCTTCCCAAAGATCACGTTGTCATCAATCAGCAAATCCAAGAAGAAGATAGTGTAGTTGTTCCATCCGAAGTTGTTAAGCATTTCATCGAACAATCCAGTTACCACTTCCTGATGAATGAATGTATCTGCCGGGATGCCAACGACTGTCAGGATTATCCGCACAACTTGGGCTGCCTTTTCCTTGGCGAAGGTGTACTTGATATCAACCCCAAACTTGGCCGTATGGTCACAAAGGAAGAAGCTCTCAAACATGAAACTCGCTGCCGGGAGGAGGGCTTAGTACACCTTGTCGGTCGCGACAAGATCGATGCAGTTTGGATGGGTGTGACACATAGCACAAAATTGATGACCGTTTGTAACTGCTGTCCCTGTTGCTGCTTGTTTAAATTTCTCCCAAACCTGGCACCAAAGTTACGTGCCAAACTAACACGTATGCCCGGTGTAAGTGTAATCGTTACCGATGATTGCACCGGCTGCGGCGAATGTGCTGAAGATGTGTGTTTCATTGATGTGATCAAGATTGAGAAGGGGCGGGCTATCATCAGCGATGAATGCCGCGGTTGCGGTGTTTGTATAGAAATCTGCCCTCAGGGAGCGATACAGCTCATCATCGAAGACGAGAACTATGTCACTAATGCCATCACACGCCTCTCCCAAGCAGTGAATGTAAAATAATACCTGCCCATGTACAACAACCTAAGGGTGGGAAAATATGTGCTTATATATCTTTTGCCTTGGTAGACTTAACTTACCTTTTTATATATAATATATAAAAATATTGAACCTCTATTCACTAAAGGTCTCTCAGGAGAAATTATGGCACGAAAATCATTAGGCTTCGTAAATCTTATCTGGACTTGTCCCTCCTGTGATACACAGAACCCCGGTCCAATAAAATCATGCACCAGTTGTGGCGCGCCACAACCAGACGACATCCAATTTGAAAAGATCGACCAGGAGCATTTTGACTTCATCAAAGATGAAGCGCTCATCCGCATGGCAAAAGCCGGTCCTGATAAACACTGTCCCTACTGCGGGACACGCAATATCTCCAAAGCTGAACGATGCAAGAAATGCGGCGCGGATATCAGCGTCGGCGCAAAAGTGCGCCAGAGCGGGGACAAAGTTGGAGCTAAATCAATAAAACCCTCGACTCCGACTACGCCCAAAAAGAAGAATAAAACCGGCTGTATCATCGGTGCGGTCATAATCGGGATATTGGTCATTCTTGGGATCATTCTCTTGATCAATCTGCTTAAAACCGACACGGTCAATGCGACTGTGGACGCTGTCAACTGGTCACGCTCCATCGCTGTTGAAGCCTACGGACCTGTAAGCGCTGAAGATTGGTATGACGAAATTCCCAGCGACGCCGATATTGTCTCCTGCTCAATGAAATTCCGCTACAGCTCCGACGAACCCCAAGCCAATGCCACGGAAGTCTGCGGCGAACCTTACACTGTAGATACCGGCACTGGCGTTGGCGAGGTGGTGCAAGACTGCACATATGAAGTTTACGATGATTACTGTGAATATATCGTTATGGCTTGGGCAGTCGTGGATGAGGTCACGCTTACAGGAAATGATCTCCAACCTCAATGGCCGAACCTATCCCTCGCCCCGGAACAGCGTCTCGGTGAGCAAAAAGAGAATTACATGATCATTTTTGATGCTTCTGGAAAACAGTATACTTATACCATCAGCGATTTGAGCCTTTACAGTTATGCCTTCCCCGGCAGCCAATGGGTATTGGAAGTCAACGGTTTGGGCGCTGTTACTTCAGCAGCCCCGGCGGATTAAGCATACACTGCAATAAATCCATCCCTGTAAACTGAACTAGCTTGCATATTTCTGAGTTTCAAGCTGTCATATTATATTTGCCATGCCGACATGTTCAGGATCTAGAAATTGCTAAAGGGTACTTGGGGCAAATGAGCTGCCAAAAGTTTTGGTGAGATCATACAGCAAAGCATGTGTTGGGTTTCGGGGAAGGCAAGGCAAGATCAATGTGAGTTGATATACTACCCCCTCAACCGCACCCTTGTATCTTTATATTTGGTAGTTTTCGCAGGATTC
>JAUXFJ010000206.1 GCA_030620065.1 Anaerolineaceae bacterium | reverse complement strand
CCCGAAAGCAACCCGGCTGCTAAAAAGTACGCATGAAAACCAAAAGGTACCCAGAAAGCTAGTGGGTCCGGTGGGCGGCCGGTGAGCTTAGGCCTGTGTAATAAGACAATTAATAAGGTGCTGGCGAGAGGAAAGCCAACCGTGAGTTCATAAAATTGGCGGGGCACGACATAAACAATGAATGCGTTAGCACACAGCACGCTTACCAGCCCGAGCATAAGCGCTCCAAAGGGAGCCAACCAGCGCCAATACCCACGTGCTTGTGAAGTTAACAAGCGCATACTTGCTGAAAAGGATACGACAACCCAGAACCAGGCCCAGAAATTTGCGTAAGGAACCCCAAAATATTGGAATTGCAGCCCCTGCCCCCAATCCCACATTCCCAACCGGATGGCTATGGCGTCCATTGCCAGATCAATGTTCAAAGCCAGGAGACCATCCAGAAGAGGCCGTATGGTTTCTGGAAGGTTGGTTGCGTCTGAGAATAACTTGGCGCTGTAAATAATGATACCCCAGCCAATCCCGATCGCCAGTGGAACATCTGATATCATCAACAAGAAGGACCCATAGCTGTATGCATTTAACTGCCGGATGGTAGCCAGCTCAAGCAGCACCCCAAACAGCACACCGGCAGCCAACCGCAGTACATGCTCGGGCCCGGCGCGCCAGGCATGCCTTAAGCACACGATCAATAACACTACAACAATAATTTCCATTGAGATCAGATAGTAACTGGGCATAAATTTCCTCTCAAAAATATGGTTGTATTATACGCGGAGGGCAGCCAACCCAGACGGCACCCAGGTTGATTTATTCGATTTCTTCTCTCAGGAAAATTTAGGCATCGCCCTGGGAAATTGTAAAAACCGTTCCTGACTCCCCGGTGGAAGCATCAATATGAAATATGTCTAGAGACAAAGTGATTGGTGCATCTACCGCTGCTGCGATCAATCCTTTTTCAAAATCCCTGCGATAGGCACCATTTTCTTGATAATATGGAGCGGTGGGTAAGCGCTACAGTATAGTATTCGGGGAACCAGTAATCCAGCACTCAGCCGTGGTCGCCGCTGTTGGCCACAGTCATCAATAGGGTCTGCCACTCCGGGTCGCTGGACACCCAGTTCAGCGAGAGCCCGGCTAACAGTTTGGCTGAGGGGTGCCGCTCGCGAATATTCGCTGCCTCCCCTGGTTCAAACCAAGCCGTCATCACCAGGTCAAAGGCAGCGCTTTCGTGCTCGATCAGCTCGCTTTTCTTTGCTAACCATAACCCCCAGACGCGGACTTTTGCTGACAGTGATGCTGTTGCCTTCTTTGGGCGCAACCGGATTCTCTTCGCAGCTGGTTGTGGTGGGAAGTGAAAGAGCAAGCAGGAGCAGAACCAGGAATTTGGCAAGTCTTTGGTGTTTGCTCTTATATTGTTCTATGGGTGTGTTCCTTTGATTATTCATGATTTGTCTTTTGATCGCTTATTGCCTAACGAGAGATTCAAGTGCAGAGTGTTCTTGCTCTGAGAGCTACTCAATCATAACTAAAATTGGCAATTCGTGTAGATTAACTTATATTAAAATTAGTTAGCTTAGCGTGTGGTTGAGGTTTCATTGCACAGAGGTGATTGTGGAGTCATCAAAGGGGCACAATAAAACAATTCAGAAAATGTTTTGTGTTAACATCGTCTTCATAATTAAAATTTTCTCTTGTGACTTGTGATTTTTGGCGAAAGACGCTGTCTCATGTTGATAAACAGTAACAGTGCAATCACAATAATTAAGAACAATATGCATAAACTCAGAGGTACTTGGAATATACCTCCAATACTAAAGGGTTCTACATCAAATAGCGAGGTTGCTCCCAGTATTGATAGAATAATCAGCAAAGAAAAACTTCGAAACTCTTTAATAAGCTGGTACCGTCGTGAAATACTCACCTTGACTGGCGAACACATTTGAATACCTAGTTCAATTCTTGCATCTGCATCAATGAAGACCCAGGGAAGATCTGGGAAAACACCAAAGACTTCTGAACAGTCCGGGAAGCGGGTCTTAAGAAACATTCCACTTTGTGTTGATTCGCGTAGTTGTTTCATGCTCTCTGGCACCTGATAAGCACGTAGGGGTAAATCTACGATTTTATAATTACCACTTTTCTTATCATAGATAGAGCTTTCGAAGATAACTATGTCACCGTTCTCAATTCCTAAAATCTCCATGGCGATGCCAGTCATTGTGCAATTTGGTTTCTCAATCATGAGTTTATCGGCTTTTTGCACGCGCATCATCAGATAATTTCTTGGAATCAATGAATCCAGCAGCAGTTGACGTAAACTTCTTGAAGTTTTAATTTTTTGTATCTTTACTGTATCCCCAATATCGACACCTAAACTGTTTCGGAGGGTTTGATCCATTAAGATTATCTCTGGATCATCAACCTGTGATTTTAGCAAACGTTCAGCGATAACTGAAAAAGAGTGATTGTGCAGTGTGTGTTCAATACGGACATGGCGACCTAGTCCTCGTGATTTTGCCACCTTCTGATTAATGGCAATGGCAAATTCTCCGGGAGAACGCTGATAATTAGGTTCAATAATAAACTCATCTTTGCCTTTTTTTGGCCAGATTGGCTTGATTTGACGGTATACTTTCGGAGAAAAATCGGTGTCAAAGGTCAATGCTTGGTCAGAATGTCTAAAGCGTTGAGAAAGCCAACGGTTGAGACGGTCTTTCCATACTGCCTCACTCTTTAAAAGATTAACAAATGTGTCTACATTATCAAATTTCTTTTCTTGGTTTTCTCGGTTCCAATAGTCAATCAGCTTTGTGAGTATATCTATCTGAGTAGCTGGATGAAATTTAGAATTCAATGCTTTGATTGCCGACAACCTGTATAGTTGATTATCGAACTTAAGGTATCCCTTCTTTGATATATAGATGTAGTATTCTGATAGAATCTCGCCGGTTTTCAATTGCAGTGGGAATTCTCGTGAATCCATCCTTACTCGATTGTAATTCGGCTCGGATTGATCCAATATCTGTAATTGCATTTCATTGATAAAGGTTACGTGGATCTCAATTTCAGCACCAGGGCAGGTAATTACAGTGGCTGGGATTGAGCCGTAAGATGTGAAATGTGGAGAATATACAATGTCAACACCAAGTAGCCTACCTTGAATTACAGGGATTACAGAACTGATACCTTGCCGGAAATATTTTCCTTCCAATTGGGAAGGACTCGCATTTGAGCCATAGGTTATAACTGGGTAACGGTATTCTAAGCTAGTAGCTCCTATCCGAACTAATCTGTTGTTGAGGCTTTCGCGGCTCCTGCATGCACCATCTGGTTTGTCACCTGACCAGATTAAGTGTGATTGGCCTACTCGTCTGCCAAGAATAAGGTCAATTTTGTAAAAGTCTTCTTTCTGATAGAGAAAAGAGAAGTCTGGAATCTTGCCGGGATAGACTAAGGGATTATCTGCTGAGGCAATTGCATACTCTGTATCTTTTATTTTCATCTTCTCCATCACAATAAGAATCTATATATAAACAATGTAACTGTAAGATATGCGCCGAGTGGGATATTAAACAATAAAAATTCAGATTCTTCATAAACTCATGATATTATAAACTGAATATTGGTTTTTGATGTATAACTTCGGGTATCTTTCCTCGTGTGTGTAGATAT
>JAUXFJ010000118.1 GCA_030620065.1 Anaerolineaceae bacterium | reverse complement strand
GCGGAAGCTTCAAAAGCGTATATCAACAACCCCACTGCCATGCACCTGCGAGCCATGAACATGCTGTTCGAAGGCCTCAAGGAAAAAGGCGCCATGGTGATCGTCCCCAGCAGCGCTGTTGATACCATGAACCTGGGTGGGTTGAGCGGGATGGTCTCGCTTGCCAAACTTGCTGAAAAAGAATTAGAGTAGCACATTTCAATAGTAGGGACTCCTGCGGGAGTCTCTCCCTATAAACCCAACCATGGAGAGAATTATGTCTGGCGCACATGTGGCAATCGCTCACGCGATCATAAAGAAAAGACAAGAGGAAGAAGAGAAAATGGGATACAACCAGGAAGAATTGGAAAAAGATTGGGAGTTCAAGATCGTCAAGTCCGCAACCGGAAATTTCAAGAAATACGCGATTGTTGAGCAAGTAAAAGCAGAAGAATCAGAGGCTGGCTGGGTAATGGTCGAGAAATTTGACAACAACAGGATCAGGTTCAAAAGATCCAGGAAAGCAATGCAAAATGACCCTTACCTGCCCCCGCATATTGACCCCTACTGCACAAATTACGGCATCTCTGAGGCCGCACTCGCATTCTCCATATTAGGAGTAATCTTTGCGATTATTGGCGTTTTTCTCACTATTTTGTATTTCACTGGTAACCTACAATAAATGAGATAACACTTCATTTATTGTTTGGTTGAAGCTGCGCTTCAACTGCAATAACAAAATAATCAATAAGGAAGATAGATCAAAGTCCAACAAGTGTTTGAGCAACAATTTGAATGTCCTAAGTGCAAGAGTGTCGGCGCAAAAGTCGATAAATTGGCCATGTCCGGGACAGGATTATCCCGCTTTATGGATATCCAGCTGAATAAATTCGCTTTTGTGTCCTGCCTGAACTGCGGCTTCACAGAAGTGTATAACCTGAAGACCCTTGAAGGGCGCAGAGATATGGGTGACCTGATCGATATCCTGTTCGCCGGGTAAATTTGGAGAAATGATATGGCATACTTTCCACACGGAGCTATTGCTGCTGCACATGCTGAAAAAAAACGAAAACGCCTGGAAGAAGAGGAAGAAAAAATGACCACTTATAACAAAGATGAACTGGATAACAACTGGGAATTCAAGATCGTGCGTTCAGATTCAGGCGCATTCAGAAGACCAGAAACCCTGCAAATACTAATTGAAGAAGAGGCCATGTCTGGCTGGGAAATACTCGAGAAATTGGATGACGGCAGGGTGAGGTTTAAACGCCCCAAGTCTGCCAGGAACAACGATTTCAGCCTCCCTCCCGGAATTGACCCCTACCGTTCCCGCTACGGGAGATCAACCAAATCAACTGAGATTTTCATTGCGCTTATATTAGTATTTTTAGGTTTAGGAGCCGCGGTATATTCCCAGCTTACTAAAAGTTCCACGCTTGCCGATATTGATTGGAGCACAACACCTATTGTCATCTCCATACTCGGCTTTATGGTTGTAATATTTGGGGTAATTTTCATCATCAAGCGCAGAAGATAGTGAGCAAAATACACCAACAATGTTTCACGTGAAACATTGTTGGGAATTAAAATGATTATAATTACTTGAATAAAAGATGTTTCACGTGAAACAATAAGAGTGTTATGAAAACAAACAGAACATTTCTGATCATTAGCGCGGTAATCCTTGTGGGGCTTGTTTTTGTTTCCTGGCTACTTTCCCCGGATATTACCCCCGCTTTTCTGAACGCTGTGCTGATGTTCGTGCTGCCACTCTCGATTGGAGCACTGATATTCAACCTTACAAAGGCCGACTGGGCCCTGTTTGGGATAGGAGCGCTGACCTTTGTTGTTTCTCAGGTGCTGCACGTCCCTTTCAACTCTTATATCCTTGAACCTGTAGTTACGTCCTTAGGTTTAGAGATGCTCCCAAAGACCCTTGATCTTCTATTCATCGGCCTCTTATACGGGCTTTCAGCAGGAATATTCGAGGAATTCTCCCGATATTTCGTCTATCGAAAATATTTATCTGAGCATAGTTCGTGGGAAGCTGGAGTTATGTTTGGGGCTGGGCACGGAGGGGTCGAAGCGATCCTTCTCGGCATTCTCGTCCTTTACACTTTTTTACAGATGCTCACCCTTCAGGGTGCCTCGCCTGATGTGCTCACGGGGTCCGTCCCGGTTGAACAAGTCGATTTGGTTATTTTGCAAATCGAGCATTTCTGGGCAACTCCCTGGTGGATGCATATTCTTGGTGCCCTTGAGAGACTTTTCGCCATCACAATGCATATCGGAATGGCGCTGCTTGTTCAGCGTGCAGTCCTGCGCAAAGAGGCCAGGTGGCTAGTCGCAGCCTTGCTTTTCCACACCCTGATAGACACGGTAGCAGTCTATGGATCCGTATCATACGGGGCACTTACCACTGAGGTAATTATATTTATATTGGCGCTAGCCTCTTTGCTAATAATCTCAAGGTTCAGAAAAGAATATCTGCTTTCAATGCCTGACCCTGTCGTCGAACAGGGTGTTTTACCCCTAAAACCTATTAAAAATATCAATGTAGAAGATGATTTAAAATCCAAGTTGGAAGAGAGTAAATATGACTGAAATGATCGTAACAAACAATATCAGTAAGAAATTTGGAGAGCTAACTGCGGTTGACCGCCTCAACATCTCAATTCCGCAAGGAGAGGTCTTTGGTTTGCTGGGCCCGAATGGCGCTGGTAAAACCACCACCCTCCGCATGCTCACCTCCCTGATCGCGCCTACCAGCGGAGAAGCATCGGTCGCAGGCTATAAGGTCGGCACAGATGACTATGAAATCCGCAAGAATGTCGGTATCCTGACAGAATCACCCGGGATGTACGACCGCCTGAGCGCAGAGAGAAACCTGGCTTTCTTCGCTTCTTTATACGAAGTAGAAGATCCCGATACCCAGATCAAAAAATATCTGCAGATGCTGGGGCTCTGGCAAAGGCGAAGAGAAGAAGTCGGCACTTTTTCAAAAGGTATGAAACAGAAATTGGCGATCGCCCGTGCATTGTTGCATGAACCACGGGTTCTTCTATTGGACGAACCCACCAGCGGGCTTGACCCCGTTGCCGCAAAAATGGTGCGTGATTTTATATCTGAACTAAAAGAAGAGGGTCGCACGATCATGATCTGTACTCATAACCTTGATGAGGCCGACCGCCTCTGTGACCGGGTTGCCGTTTTCCAGACAGAGCTGCTTGCCCTGGACACTCCCGCCAATCTGCGCCGACAGCTTTATGAGCGATCGGTAGTTTTTCACCTCTCGGATGCAAAAGAAACCTATGCTGAATCAATTCGGAAATATGATTTTGTGCGGAGCTGCCAGGTGCTGGACAATAAGCTTGTCATCTCCCTGCCCGATCCGGAAGAACGAAACCCTGAACTTGTAAACCTGCTTGTGAAGCAGGGCGCTGAGATCCAATTCATTGGTGAGATACGACACAGCCTTGAGGATGTTTATCTGCACCTGATCAACAATAACATAAAGGAGGAAATCAATGAATAAGTCCTGGCAGGTTACCCTGAAAGAATGGCGCGAAGTATTCAAGAACAAGATGGTGTTATACGTAATTGTCTTTATGCCAATTCTGTTCATCTTAATCCCATTGATCACCCTCTATCAGATGAGCGGCTCAGGTGCTTTGAGTGAGATGGCTGGTTCTGCGGATCAGATTCCGGCTGAAATGGTTTCAATGTGTGAGGGATTATCTGGTGCTGCCTGCGCGCAGTATCTGGTTGTGATCCAGTTCCTCCTGCTCTTCCTGATCATGCCGGTCATGATCCCTGCAACGATCGCCTCATACAGTATTGTTGGCGAGAAATCTACCAAAACCCTCGAGCCTCTTTTAGCGACACCGATCACCACCATTGAACTTTTATTAGGAAAATCCATGGCTGCTGTGATTCCGGCTGTAACTGTTACTTGGATTTCTTTTGTGGCCTTCATCGTCGGAACAATAATTATTCTTGGCAATACAGATTTAGTCACCCTGATCCTCAGTCCAATGTGGCTTCTATTGATCTTTGGAGTTGCGCCTCTGCTTTCAGTATTCGGCGTTAGCGCAGCAGTGATGATCTCAACACGAGTTAATGATCCGCGTGTTGCCGAGCAAATTCCATCACTGGTAATTATTCCGCTGATCGGCTTGTTCATGGCTCAGACATTTGGGCTGATCCAAATGAATCTATCTGTTACAATCTGGATCGCGTTAATTTTATTGGTTATTGATATAGTAATGCTCTATATCGCCACGCAGTTGTTCCAGCGAGAGAAAATTCTTACAAAATGGAAGTAATAATGACAAAAAGCCTGTATAGAACGTTTGTGCTAATTGTTGCAGTTTCATTGATGTTAACGCCTGTTGTGCAAACGCAGGACGAAACTCCCCAGATCAATATTGGGCTAAGTAAAAACATGGGCTACGCCAGTTTTGGCGGTGAGATCCAAGGTGCGTTTACGATCTCAGCGTCCAGTGACAGCAAGCTTGAAAAGGTCGTTTTCTACTATGGCGATACTGTTTTAGGAGAAGATACTGAAGCTCCCTATAAGCTGCAATTCAACACAGAGATCATTGAGCCTGGACAAGTTACCTTCAGTGCGGTGGGGTACTTAACAGATGGAAGCACAGTCAAATCCAATACTCTTTCACGAACAATCCTAAGTGAAGATTCTGTGCGTGAAAACATGTCGGGGATTGTCTTACCAATCCTTATTGCTTTAGCTTTGGTAACTTTAGCCAGTTTTGCTTTTCAATTTTCACGCAGAAAGAAAGGTGCTCCCTTCACTCCCGGCAAATATGGTGCCGCTGGCGGAGCAGTTTGTCCAAGTTGCGCCCTGCCCTTCAGTAGAAATTTCATGAGCCCTAATCTTTTGGTAGGAAAACTCGAGAAATGCCCCCACTGCGGGAAGATGTCCATCCGTCCCAGAGCATCCAGCTCGGCATTGAAAGAAGCTGAAGCCTTGTATCTGGATTCTTTGAATTTAGTAAATGAACAACTCCCTGAAAATAAAGAAGATAAAATGCGCAAGATGATTGACGATTCGCGTTTTGACCACTAAGCAATTAACCTAAACAAAAAACTCCCTTTGGGGAGCTTTTTTTTATCCGATGTAAACTTCTTTGAAAATTAAATTCCGTGGTATTTCTTCCAGTCTTCTACCAGTGCTTCCACCTGGTCAAGATAGAGGTCAAATCCCTCTAACCTGTTTTCAAAGCCCGGGCCAGTAAGGCCCAGCTTTGAAAAGCTCGCATCCCATTTTATTAACAACTCTTCATCATTGGTGTTTTTAATCGCCATGTTCCAAGTGTAAAGCATTGGCCAAAAAGCATGGCTCGGGTTTTCGCTTTCAGTCAGAGCCTCTACAGCTCTGAAATAATATGGCTGCCGAACCTGATCCAGCTCTTCCATGTCTTCCACGCCATCAATAGCACAAAACACCTCTTTCCACTCGTCAAACCACTCTACAGGCAGCTTTTCCTCAACTTCAAAGCCCCCCAGCAGTCCTAGAAGCCCCTGATAGAGTCCTGGAGCGC
>JAUXFJ010000162.1 GCA_030620065.1 Anaerolineaceae bacterium | reverse complement strand
GTCTGGTCTATTCAATAAAGCTTAAGGACAAGAATGGTGAAATATTGATTGGAAGTGCACGGGAAGTGCGGATCATGAATACGAACCGCGCTTGGCTGGTTTATCTGGTTAGCGCATTTCCGCTCATTATCGGCATGGTCGCCGTATTCATGCGCAGAAAGAATGTTCGGGATATTAAAGTTGTGGGAGTAGGTTAGGAAAACAATGAACAAACGCATCATCGCAATTTTGCAAGCCTCGGGGATATTGTTCCTGATGTCATTTGGTACCATTCTGACCAAGATGGTGCTTGCAGACGTACCACCGTTCACTTTTGCCTGGACTTCAATTGGTGTGGGTATGATCATCATGAGCATCTATACCTTCTTGGTGCGCCGTGAACGTGTTCCCAAAAAGTTGGGTAAGCGCATCTGGTGGTATATCATTGTCATTGGTATATGCAATTTTCTTATTTCCCGCCTGATCCGACCGATTGCCATTGAACGGCTGCCCGTGATCACAAACACCTATGTGGGTAATTTCATCGGCTTTCTCACTATGGCGATGAGCGTTTTTATTTTGCGAGAATATCCTTCCATATTTCAGCTATTGGGCGCTGGCATTGCTATTTATGGTATTACCATTTATTTCGATGAACCCCTGCAAAGCGGGGAGTTCATCGGTATTATGCTAATCCTGATTTGCATTTTTGCGGTTGCTTTCACCAACAATATCGCCCGCAAGCTGGCAATTGTCACTGAAAACAAGCTCAGCAATAATATCATCTCCACGACTGCATTGTTGATTGGCGGAGTGGGTGTGGTCATCGCTGGTTTGATTTTCGACTTTCCTCCAAAAGTACCTGATCTAAAAAGCTGGGGCATCATCATCTACTCAGGTGCGATCAAAACCGCCTTAGGACTCACGGTTTGGAACCATGTCCTGCGCACCCTGCGCTCTTATGAGGCCAGCATTCTTGGGGCTTCTACCATTATTTGGACAACATTGCTGGCGATGACCATCTTGGGTGAAACACTTTCAATCAACCAGTGGCTGGGAATGGGCACAATGGTTGTGGGTTTGTTGCTTGTTCAGGTGCGCCGCGGCAGGCTGGATAAGATCTTCAAGCGCAAAACCAGGGAACTGGTCACACCTGAATTAAAAGTCATCGAAGAGCCAACTCCATCTAAGCAGGAGGTATCATGATCAAAAGCCGTTCAACCGCTATATTTATCACCCTTGTCATTCTGGCGGCAATGTCTTTCGGCACAGTGCTTACAAAGCTTACCTACAGTTCGGTTTCTCCAGCTACTTTTATTTATCTAAGTATGATCATTGGCATCATAACTATGGTCACCTATACATTTGTGATTAAACGGGAAAGAATCCCCAAGGAATTGATGACCAGACAGGTGTGGTCATTAATTATCCAGATTGCCTTCTTCAACTTTGTAACAGGTACGCTGGGTATGATTGCACTAAAATACATGACTGCCTCAACCAATTCGTACCTGGTGAACTTTATCGGGTTCATAACGATGGCCATGAGCGCTATCATTCTAAAAGAGTTGCCAGGGTTGTGGCAGATATTGGGGGCTTTAATTGCCTTTTCTGGCTTGCGGGTTTTCTTTCCGACGCCTCCTCAGGGTGCAGAGTTGATAGGGATAGCTCTTATTCTTGTGTCGATTTCCGGTGTTGCTTACACAAACAACATTGCCCGCAAGCTGGCGCTTGTCACCGAAAACAAAATAAGCAACAACATCATCTCCACATTGGCTATTACACTCGGTGGGTCGGTGGCTGTAATCATCTACATCCTCATTGATGGTTTTCCCCCGGTCGTCCCAACATTGAATGACTGGTTAGTTATACTTTATGCGGGTGTTATCACACGTGCTGCAGGTCTCACACTTTGGAATCTGATTCTGCGTACCTTGCGTTCTTATGAGGCATCTATCTTAGGTGCTTCGACTGTCATCTGGACGTCCATTCTGGCTGTTCTCATCCTCCAAGAAACTCTGCAGGTCTATCAGATCGTCGGGATTGGGATGATGCTTGTCGGTCTGTCACTGGTTCAGGTGCGCGGCGGTTCGCTTAAGACCCTATTCCGCAAGAAAACCTCACCATTAACTGAAACAGATAAGACTCAAGAGCGGACGGGATGAGCTTCTTTCGACGTAGACAAAAATCACCAAAACCTACCAAGCCGCGTCTAAAGCAAACACAGGCTTCATCTTGGGATGTGGTGGTATTGGCATTCAAGCTTCTATTTCCGCGTATACAATTCTGGATACAAGCAAATTTCTGGACAGTCTTGTTCTCATTAGGTCTCGTAACTGGGCCTGGAGCCAAAGCTGCGCTGTATTACACAACAGCTGCTGGATTGCGTGACCCGGCTGGCTCTGAAGTCAATGCTCTCAAGGAAATGAAGATTGGGTTCAAACGATATTTCTGGAAAGCACTGTTGCTGTCTATTGTCAAGTGGTTCATCTTTGCAGTAATTGCTGTTTCCATTTATTTCTGGGTGGCGCAGGATACCTGGGCTTTACGGGCAGTCTCGATCATTTCAATTTATGGTCTTGTCCTATGGTGGCTTTCTTCCGGGTACATCTACCCCATTCTTGTTGACAATCCCAAACAGTCTGTATTTCAGGTACTCAAACAGGCTATGCTCCTGGCTTTTAATAAGCCGTTTCCCTCGTTGCTATTTGCCGTAGTCAATACTCTCCTCATGATCTTGGGCATTGCCCTTCTTGGTCCTGTGATGTTGATCATCCCTGTTTTGCGTGCTATTTTGATGCTGCAGGGGTATTGGTTTCTCACGAGCAGGGAAATTCCTGGCTTCATGGAGATATTTGAATATGCAAATAAACATTATGATATGGAATCTTAAGAGATAATCATGAACTATGATCCAACTATCCCAACCGGCCTTGCCGTTATTATGGGTCTTGTTGCCGCCTCTATGTGGGGAACTTGGTTTATCAGCCTTAAATATCTTGGTAAATATCCGCTTGAAGCTTTTTACATAACATTATTTGTTACTTCCATGGTTCTTGTCTGGGGGGTAGGATTCCTCTTGGATGGATCCGCGCTTGTCGGGAATATGCGTGATGTATGGAGCGTTGACCCAAGCCGCTTGATCGTCATCTTCATTTGTGGCATGTTATACGTGGCAGGGATGCAGTTATCATTGCGTGTTATAAAGGTGATTGGGCTCTCACTCTCACAACCCTTATCGGCTTCCATTAACCTGATTGGAGGAACTTTTCTTTCGGGTTTAGTAGGTGGTGTTCCAGAAAGTCTCACTGTTTGGCGTGTTGCCATCGCAGCGGCTTTCTTGATGGCTGCGATTTACTTCACTATGCAAGCTGGTAGTATTCGCAATAAGGCCCAGGAAGAAGCTCAGGTTGACACAGGGCTCTCGCGTGACCCCAAAGTGATCAGAAATGCGATCATAATGGTTGTTATCGGAGCCGCTTTCGTCCCGGCATATTCCACTGGTTTGTCGTATGGATTGAAGTCTATCACCCAGCCCAATGGTATGGCTGTCATGCCTTTCATGGCGATCCTGTGCAGCGGGGCTTTCGTTAGTGCTTTGCTCATTTGTGGGACCACTCTGACCATCCGTAAACAATGGTCCGTATTCTGGGAAAACGGATTCAAGATTCATAAATTTGGTTTGCTTTCAGGTTTAGCACATTACGGCGGCAATATTATTCACACCTTCGCGACCCGCAATCTCAGCTCAGTTGTCTCTTGGCCTCTGGGGATCACTGCCGGCTTATGGACGCAGATGTGGGGACTGGTTTATGGCGAGTTCAAAGGCTCACCTAAAAAAACCTATTTTTACCTGTTCTTGGGCATTGTCTGCTATCTGGTGGGAGCATTTGTGATTTCGAATATCGTCTGATTCTTTATGTAAAATCCAGGCTGGAGGGCCTGAATTTTAGAACCAAAATATTCTCCTTTTCTCTCAAATGCCTCTCTCATCAACTGAGAGGCATTTGTAGTTAAGAGAATAACTATGTTATTTTGTTCGTCCGCCAAAGTATAGCTTAAGGAGGTTAGCATATGGGCGGGTACTGGGGGCTGTCCTCTCTCTTTTTGTTATAGAAACAGAACTGGGGCAGGTAGTTTCGTATGTGTTTCTAAAAAGGATGTCTTTACATAAATTATGGTTCGACGAACTCCACCTGCAGGTAACCAAGCGCGTTAAACAATCGCTCTAGATAGACCTCCGCGTTCAGCCTTGCGAGATCAAGGATGCCATCTGTTTCGGCAGCTTTGAGGATTTCCTGCTCTGCAGCCTGCCGGGTGGCTGTCTCGAGCTGCGGGTCGCCTTTGGTAAACACGCCGGTGGTGCGGTCATAGACATAGGATTGGTCGTTATCCAGTGTTGCCACGAAGATCTCCGCTTCGGGCAGGCGCACGTTCAAAACGCCATCTTCCAGCCACAGGTCCTGGGTCTCGATCTTGTTCATGTCAATCCCGG
>JAUXFJ010000126.1 GCA_030620065.1 Anaerolineaceae bacterium | reverse complement strand
AGAGCAGGTCGGTGGCATAGTTTGAAGGGACGCCCTGGATGATCGAGACTATACGCTCCAAGCCCATACCAGTATCAACATGCATCTGGGGGAGAGGGACCAATTCGCTTGCTGACAGGCGGTTGTATTGGATAAAGACATTGTTCCAAATCTCAACGTAGCGTCCACAATCACTGTTTATGTGGCAGATGTGATCGGGATCGTCTTTATATTTGCAGGCTTGCGGTCCAAGGTCATACTGGATCTCACTGGAGGGACCGCAGGGACCAGTTTCAGCCATTTCCCACAAATTATCTTTTCTGCCGTAGGGTAACAAATGCTCGCGGATGAAGCCGGGTTGTGATAACCATACTTCAGCTGCTTCGCTATCTTCAGGGATCTCATTTAATTCATCTTTGAAGTAAGATGCCCAAAGGCGATCTTTTGGAAGTCCCCAAACTTCGGTAAGCAGTTCCCAAGACCAGGAGAGGGCTTCTTTTTTGTAGTAATCACCAAAAGACCAATTCCCCAACATTTCAAAGAAAGTGTGGTGTGTGTTATCACGACCAACTTCGTCCAGATCATTATGCTTACCAGAGACGCGCATGCATTTTTGTGAATTGACGGCGCGGGTATAAGGTCGTTTATCGGTTCCAAGAAAGACATCTTTGAACTGTACCATCCCGGCATTGGTGAAAAGTAAAGTTGAATCACCGCCTGGCACCAGGGGGGAAGAGGGTACATAGGTATGACCGCGTTCGGTAAAGAAATCGATAAATGATTGACGAATTTGTGCACCAGTGAGCTTCTTGTGCATGGGTTCTCCTTATTAAATTCAGGTATCGTACAACCTAATAAAAAAATTATACTTGAAAAAGGCTTATTATCTGATTATCATCTCGGGCTGAAATAAGTTGGGCGGCTCTTGAAGAGCATATTTTGTGCCTTAAAACGAAAAGGGAAGCTGATGCTTCCCTGATAATTGCAGGGTTATATATTCCAGGGTTTAATCCATTTCCTGGCGACCTGCCAGAGCGCGGAGCAGCGTGTTCTGGTCGGCATATTCAATGTCTCCACCGACTGGCAGTCCGCGTGCAAGGCGGGTAACGCGTACACCCAAAGGAGTAATGCGCTGGTGCAAGTAAAGAGCGGTGGCATCACCTTCCATACTCGGGTTGGTAGCCAGGATGATCTCTTTAATAGTGCCGGTTTTTAAGCGCTGGAGGAGCGGGGCAATCTTAATGTCATCCGGGCCAATACCTTCAATTGGAGATAAGACACCGTGCAGGACGTGGTAGCGTCCGACAAAGCCGGCTGTGCGTTCAAGTGCAATGACATCCAGTGGTTCTTCAACGACACAGATGATATTATCATCCCTCTCAGAACTGGCGCATATTTCGCAAACTTTTTGACCTGCGTGGGTGATATGAAAGCAAGTTTCGCATAGCCCTGTTGCTGATTTAATCCCTTGGAGGGCTTCAGCAAGCGTCCTGGACATCTCATCGGGTGCGCGTAATAAATGGAAAGCCAGTCGTGAGGCTGTTTTAGGGCCTATGCCAGGCAGCCTTGCAAATGCATCAATTAAATCCTGTACAGGTTCAGGGAGTGTACGCATATTTGTTTGTCAGATTCCTAATCCAAGTCCGCCCAGCATGTTGGTGAAGGGGGCCATTTTTTCTGCTGCAAGGGCACGTGAACTTTCCAAGGCTTTATTGACACCGCTGGTGATCAAGTCCTGAAGCATTTCGACATCTACATCCTCAAGGATCTCGGGTGCGATCTGGATGGATCTGCACTGCTGATCGCCTGTTATTGTAATGCTGATAACGCCGCCGCCGACAGACTCGGTTACAGTCTCTTCAGCAAGATCTGATTGCGCTTGAGCCATCTGCTCTTGCAATTTGGCAAGCTGGGACATCATCCCTGCACCTCGCTTCGCTTGGGGCTGCTTATATCCTTTTGCCATGAATTGCTCCTTTGAGAGAATAATTATATCTATTGAATATCAACAATCTCACCACCCAGATCGCGCGTTGCTGTACCAACCATGCCATCGCTATCAATCTCAATATCTGTAGGGATAGTGGTCTTATTACTATTAGCGACGATGCAGCGGATTTTGAGATCCTGGTTAAAGACCTGCTTCAGTATTTTACAGGCTAGTGCAATGTTACTTTCCTTAGCCATTTTTTCTCTGAGCAGTTCACTTGTAAAACTTAAGACCAGGGCATCGTCTTGTATCCCCCGCAGTTTAGAAGAATTTAACAAGGCTTTGGTTCGTGGATTTTCCTGCCCGACGAGATCCCGTACAGCTTTCCATTGTTGATTGATCCTCTTCAGGTTCAAGCCTTGGGCATCAGGTTCAGGGTCCGAGGAGACGGAGGGTGATGACTGTTGTTTGGAAGAATTCGTGTGTACTTTTACTATTTGCTGCTTCGCCTTGCGCGGCTTTGCCGTGCTGGGTGGGGATGATGATGTGTTTTGCTGCGTTTTTGGTTTTGCAGGCGTTGATGCTTGGACTGGTTCATCTTGTGCTGAGGGTTGCATGGCAGGTAGAGTTCGAGCGCCGTTCCTGGCTGTTACAATTTTCGCAAATGCAATTTCCAAACCCAGACCAGGATGCCAATTGGCTTTCAAGTCTGTTGCTGCACTGCTGAAGTCGTTGATCGCTTGCAGCAGTGCGGTGATGTCAAATCGATCTGCATGATCCTGCATGCTAGATTTCATTTCATCCGGGGCTTCAACTTGATCTTTTAAACCCATTTTTATGAGCAACAAGCTGCGCAGGTATTCGACCACCTGACGTGAAAATTGGCGTGGATCACTGCCTGCATCAAGTGCTTGATGAATCTTAGATAGGCCGCCAGAATCATCATGATCTAATACTGCGGTCACAAGATCAATGACAGTTTGACTTGTTGTGGTTCCCAGTACATCTCGAGCGATTTCCAGTGAAATTGTTTGTGTCATTGAAGCGAGTTGGTCAACCAGGGAAATGGCATCTCGCAGACTGCCAGTAGACTGGCGGGCAATTAATGTGAGGGTGTCATCCTGGATATTGATTTTCTCTTCATCACAGAGCTGGCGTAATTTGGGAACGATGATTTGAACAGGGATACGGCGAAATTCATGGCGCTGGCAGCGCGAAAGCACTGTGGCGGGGATTTTGTGGATCTCAGTGGTAGCAAGAATAAAAATAACATGGGGGGGTGGTTCTTCCAGCGTTTTCAGGAGTGCATTGAAAGCTGAAGTGGAGAGCATGTGGACTTCGTCAATGATGTAGACCTTGAATTTGCCTTGAGAAGGGGAAAAGTTGATCTTGTCACGCAGGTCGCGCACATCATCGACGCTGGTGTTTGAAGCGGCATCAATCTCGATCAGGTCTAAATAACGGCCTTGATTGACAGCTTCACAATTGGGGCATTGATTGCAGGGGCGTTTTGCCAGATCTTCTTCCAGACAGTTTACTGCCTTAGCAAGCAGCCGCGCAGCAGTTGTTTTACCGGTACCGCGTGGACCGGCAAATAGATATGCGTGACCGACCTTGCCCGACACGACTGCGTTGTGCAAAGTCTGGATGATATGGTCTTGACCTACGACTTCTTCCCAGGTAGCGGGACGCCATTTTCGATAAAATGCTTGAGACATAGTTTTATTTTCTTAAGGTATTTTGTATGTGGCACGAACGTTTCCATTATTATCAAGGAGAGCGGCGATGTAGCCGGAACTCCAAAGGGTATTTTGGCTGCCCCAGAACAATTCTATCACTGTATTAATGCCAGCTTTGGAATACAATTTTACCGCACCATCTTTGTTGAGGGTTAAATCGGGGAAGATAAATGTATCACCTTTATCGTTTGTGAGATGCCATTGGAAGAGATTTATACTGCCTTCGCTTAGATTACGAATGAGGACATATTCCAACTCGTAATTCCCTACGCCAAAGACACCGTCAATATCCACCAAGATATGATCTTCTGCGAGCGTTGAGGACTGGCTTGGGGGGGGAGTGTTGGAGAGGTCGTCAGCGTTTGGCAGCGAGGTTCCCGATGGGACCTGTACGGTGGTAGCGACGCTGTTTTGCAAGATCTGTGGTGCGGGATGTGTCTTTTCCCAAATCCACAGTATGGTAAGTACTGTCAATGCTGATACGATGATGTTTATTAAAAGATAGAAGGCTAATCTTTTCCAACTTGGCATATTTTATCGTCTCCCGGAATTTCTTAATGATAGCATAAGTCTGAGGGTCAATTCCGGTCGAGTTTTAGCTAGATTAGGCATGGTGTACGTGAATATTAGCACAAGAATATCAACAAGTGTTTAAAGTTATGTGCTTATCTTTAACCTGGTTATAACAAATCCTTACAGTTATCTTAAAACGCTTATGATACGATATAGGTGGTTTCAGGTAAGAAAAAGTTTCTCTCCTTTCAAGTTTGTTCCTGTATACCTAAGTGCTTGTGTCTCAACTGATTATTGGTGAGTAAGAAAGTCAAACAGGCGTCGGTGAGGCGCCTGTTTGACTTTAAGGTACTAGTAATCATTTATGTTCCCAAAGCGAGCTGTTTGATGTGTTCTATATGGTCGCGTTGGTGCCAAAGCGTGCGTCTGAGTATCTTGCGGCAGCTCCAGAATTCACCGTCTTTACCAAAAACACGGTCTTCGTTTTCAAATTTTAGAAAGATACGCTCGATAACAGCTTGAGTAAGCTCCAGGTGCTCAATTGGTGAGGTGGGTATGTCCTTTCGAGACAGGGTGGTATAGGCCAGGCGGTCAAGATACCAATTCTCAGCATTGGCAATATGTTTCATGATGCCATAGATGTTCCAGCGCTGGTTGGGAAGCTGACGTTCGAGCAGTTTTTTGGATAAGGTACCGACGCCTGCCAAGAGCTCCTCCCGCTGCCAACGAAAGATGAGCAATCCTTGTTCAATTTCATCTTTTGATAAGGGACGCCAATCATCGTTAAACCAGGCATTGATCTCTTTGCCTTGCGAGGTGAGATTGTAATTATCATCAATATAATACGTTTGCCAAGTATCAACGACGTTGAGATCCAAGTCGGTGAAGTCAGTCCAGGGAGAATCTGTATGGTCTTTAATCCAAATATCATGTTTCAGCAGGGCATGTGGCAGACGGAGGAGGGCTTCTGCATCAGCTTCTCCATAAGCGAAACATCCCGGATAATCCAGTGCCCAGGCAAGGGTTCGATTTTCAATCCCTTTTTCTAAAGCAACCCGAATATGCATAATATCCTTTCTTCATGGGTAAGCAATCTTGATTTAAACATTTGATGTAAGGAGATGTTGATCAATAAACCGTGCTAGTTAACCGCAAGAATATTGCTCTGAGTGTGTTCTAGTCAGTAAATATGGGAAGGTGGCCCAAGGAAATGATATCCATCCATTGGGCTTGATCACCTTCTGTTAATATGGCTGATTCTGCCACAATCGCACCGCCAGCTT
>JAUXFJ010000024.1 GCA_030620065.1 Anaerolineaceae bacterium | reverse complement strand
TCAAGCTGCGTTTCGACTTAACGCGAGCGGTTTTAATCTGCTTTCTGATTTGATCGAGGGAGGTAACTTGAGATTTAGGTTGCATAAAGTGATGTGACATATCTAATATTATTTTATTGATGTTGTTTAATTTATTATAACCCATTCCAATATGTTAATAATTGAAGTATTACTTCCCCAGATCTGATTACTTGTGAATTGATCTATAAAGTTAATGTTATGTGTGGGCTTATGAATCTTTCACTAAGACGTACCGAATTGAAAGAGCTTAAAAGAACTTATTTCTGATAAACGAGTTTACCATTTACAATTGTCATTTCAGGCAGTATGCTGAATAGATTTTGAGGGAGCAGGGTGAAGGGGTTCACAGGCAGGATGATCAAATCGGCATAAAATCCGGGTGCGATCAGCCCCAGGCGGTTTTCGAAACCGGCGAGCGCGGCAGGATTGCAAGTGTAAGCATCCAGGGCATCTGTGAGAGTGATACGCTGTTCGGGGTGCCAGCCATTGATATCGGGAGTGCCGTCCTGTCGTCTGCGGGTCACGGCGGCATGCAACCCCCAGAAGGGATTGGGCGATTCAACTGGAGCATCCGAGCCAAAGACCAGCCGTGTGTGGTGATTCAGCAGAGACTGGAAGACATACGCGTTTGCAGCCCGACCGTCCCAATATCTATCCACGATGTGCATGTCTGAGGTCACATGCAGCGGTTGGACGGAGGCGATCACATTGAGCGCAGCCAAGCGCTTTTGATCCGCAGGATCCAATAGCTGTACGTGTTCGATGCGGTGGGGCAGTTGAGCTAGTTGGTTCTTTGATTCGTGGGCGCGAATGTCAGCAAGCGCGTCCAGAACCGTTTGATTTGCAAGATCGCCGATAGCGTGGATGGTCAAACTCCAGCCGCTTTCAACTGCGGGGATGCCTATTTTGAGGATATCTGCTTTACTTGAAAGCAAAGTACCGAAGGAATCTGAGCCTTGGTAGGGGGCAAGCATGGCAGCGCTTTGGGGACCCAAGGCGCCATCTGCAAAGAGCTTCAAGGAACCTAAGTGCAGCATATCATCCCCAAACCCGCTGCGTAAACCTAAATCGATGGCTTGGGGAAGGAGTTTAGCCGGTAGGTTTTTACGTATCCGTAGTTGAAGGTGCCCATTTTGACTCAGGATTTGTAAGGCATTAAGCGAATCTGCACCATCAAAATCGTGAACACCGGTAATCCCCATGCGCCAGAAATAGGGTTGTAGGTCATGCAGATCCTGGGAGAGCTTTTCGGGGCTGGCTGTGGGGAGGATATTACTGACCAGGGCAATGGCAGATTCC
Organism: Anaerolineaceae bacterium; assembly: GCA_030620065.1. GTDB lineage: Bacteria > Chloroflexota > Anaerolineae > Anaerolineales > Anaerolineaceae > JAUXFJ01. The sequence goes on along the minus strand of JAUXFJ010000024.1, from coordinate 10,432 downwards.
AGCAGTATGCCGGTGGGTGTGCCTGCGGCATCACGCTGAATATGGCCACCAGGCGGGTCTGGTGATTGTGCATTGATTCCGGCAAGAGCAAGCGCGATTGTGTTTGCCCAAGCAGCGTGCAGGGATTTTGCAGTCAGGAATACCGGATGACCTTCAGAGACGTGATCCAATTGAGAGGCTGTCCCGTATACGCAGTCCTTCCAGACGTTTTGATTCCATCCATGACCTTCGATCCACTCTCCGGGCGGTAGGGTACGCGCTTTTTCAGCGACTTTATCCAAACATGCTTGCAGGGTTGGTGTTTCACAATCGATGGATTTTAGACTGCGCGATAGGTTTACCAGGTGCAGATGAGCATCAGTCAAGCCTGGCCAAACTGTCATCCCGTGCAAATCGATAGCATTGGCGTGTTTTCCATACAACGATAATATCTGTTTATCAGGACCCAAGCTTATTATTCTTTCTCCTTGGATGGCAAGTGCTGAGGCAGAAGAAAACTCAGGTATTTTTGTGTAAATATTGGCGTTGTAGAGGATAATCAAGACGGCAGCTCTATAAGATTAGGTCAAGGATGGCGTTCAGCTCTTCATCGGAATAGTAGAAGATGGTAATGCTGCCTCCATTCTTGCTGCGTTTCAGATTCACTTTGGTTTTAAAGAAACCGCGTAAACGACCTTCAATATCTTTAATCTCAGGTGGTGTTTCAGCCGATTTTACAGCCACTGGTTTTTTGCCACTCAGTTTTTTAACCAATGCTTCTGTCTGACGTACATTCAGGTCAAGGTTGATGATTGTGGTTAATGCGGCATCTTGAGCGCGTGAGGAGGATAGAGAGAGAAGGGTGCGCGCGTGACCTTCAGATATGTTATGCTCAATTAATGCCAAGCGGACGGGTTTTGACAAGTTCAATAGGCGCAGGGTATTTGTAATGCTCACGCGGCTTTTCCCAACACGTTTTGCGACTTCCTCGTGAGATAGTGAGAAATCGTTAATGAGGTGCTGATATGCTTCTGCGCGCTCGAGGGGGTTCAGATCTTCTCGCTGAATATTTTCGATCAAAGCCAGTTCAAGCTGCTCTTGCTGCGTGACTGTACGTACAATTGCTGGTACGGTCTTCAAACCTGCCAACTGTGAAGCCCGCCAACGGCGTTCACCTGCTACAAGCGTGAATGTGTCAGTATTGCCAGCTTGTGTTACGATGATGGGTTGGATAATGCCATGTTCACGGATCGACGCGGCGAGATCTTCAAGGTCTGCCAAATTGGAAGTGCCTCTGGGCTGTTGTGGGTTGGGGGAAATCTTTTCAACAGGTATTTGCGAAATATCCTTATCGCTGATGAACGACTGTGTATTCTGATCACCGCTAGGGATCAGGGCATCTAACCCTCTGCCAAGGCCTGGTCTACGTGCCATTGTCTACTTACTCCTGAAAAATTGGTAGGTTAATCCCATCGGATATTAATAATTCTCTTGCAAGCGCTGCGTAAGCTTGGGCACCACTTGATCTGGGTGAATATACTGAAATCGGCATTCCGTAGGATGGGGTTTCGGCGAGACGTATGCTGCGAGGGACGATCGTGGTAAATACTTGGTCAGTAAAAACCCGCTGGACTTCATGTACTACGTCTGTCGCCAGATTGGTACGGCTATCAAACATGGTAAGGATCACACCGCGTACTGTTAATTCTGGAAAAAGTGAACCACGAATGCGATTCAAGGTTTGTGTTAGCTGCCCCAAACCTTCCAGGGCAAGATATTCACATTGTACAGGGATCAAAACCCCATCCCGAGCAGCCATAAGGCCATTAAGTGTTAAAAGACCCAAGGAAGGAGGGCAGTCGATCAAGATATAGTCATAGCGATCTCTAATCTTTTCAATGATCTCTCTCAAACGAGTCTCGCGCTTTGGTAAATCTATAAGCTCAATTTCAGCACCAGCCAGAGCTGGCGAGGAAGGAAGAATGGAAAGTTTGAAGCGCGGGTTGTGTAGAATCTGCGCAAGCGGCTGTTCTGAACCAATGAGCACTTCATAGATGCCAGTTTTAACAGTGTTCTTATTGATGCCGAGACATGAAGTTGCATTTGCTTGCGGATCAATATCAACTAATAATATACGTTGGCCATAATATCCTAAATAGGCGCCTAGATTGTTCGCAGTGGTGGTTTTACCCCCGCCCCCTTTTTGATTCACGATCGTATAAACTCGACCTAATCCCATAATTTAATCCTTGTTTTATTTAATGATCTCAACCAAAGCAGAAGCGATTTCCTCTTTAGTGGGTATACTGTCCAGATATCTGCGTGTTACCGATGATGCTGCCAGCTTTACTGCAAAGCGAGCGGACGCCCAAGGGTCTTTTGTTTCTGCAAGACGACTGAAGAAAGCGGCAGCGAATATATCTCCAGCGCCAGTATCTTCAATGCAGGTTACCTGTGGAGCGTTGAAGTGTCGAACATCTCCATTCCAATATAATCGTGCACCGAGTTTGTTTTCGGTAACAACAAGAATCTTACTAAAAAATGCCATCTCTGAAATCAGATCTTCATCACCTTGAACATCTTCATTGCTGATAACCGTGGCAGTGACTTTTGATAATATTTCATTTGGCAGGCTCCATGGTTTTGGGTGGATCATGCCATCAGTGTCGGCATTGCGCAACCATCCCTGAGGAGTTATGAAAATGAGACTATCCTGAAAACAGTCAATGAATGATGGATCAACTTCATTAGCAACCGGGCCGAGATGGACAATGGGTGTCCCCTTCCAGACAGGAGGCACTGACGATGGATCAAGGGGCAAAGCGGTGTTGTATAGATATTGTATACGACCTTGATCGCTGTTGATGTTTTCAAATGTTGTGTTCTGCTCACAAGGCAGGTTGACGACCTGGATTTGTTCATAGTTTTCAAGCTCAGTTTGTGCATCACAGCTTGTGATGATTCCAACTGATAAATCCATTGCGCGTGCCGTCAGGCTGGAAAACGTGGCAGTGCCGCCTAGCCTGAAGCCTGAAGGAGTCATGTCGCGTGTGATGTGGCCAATGACCAGATAGTCAATTGCTCTTATGTTGGTGTGTGTAACGGCGTTCATATAGTAATCGGCCTCAGCAATCCATATTATTGGGGTTGCTCGGTGTATTGTGCGAGGAACGGTTAAAGACTGTGGTGTTATTTAACTCCTGTAAGCTTGAGACACCGCAATAAGGGCCAAGGTCCCAAGCGAGTTCCATTAATTTATCACATCGAAGGCAGGTTTTCTTCAATTTTGTGTGACAGTAAGGGCAGAAAACCCAATCCGATTTGATCTGCCGATTGCATTGATGGCAGTGTTCTATTTCAGTTAGTGTGTGCAGGAGGGTCTCTTCCTCCAATGCGTTTTGAAATGATTCCTCAAGTGTTTTATCAGGCCTGAGGATAAGATAGATCACAAAGCCCGGTAGAAATAGCAAGGTAACCAAGATTGGTGCAAGGATCCTTATGGTGGTATCTTTTGAGCGGGTTTTAATGTCTCGATAAACCCACAGGACCAAGCTAATCCACAATGCAGCAATGAAAGCAGCTGCAATGCCAGACAGGGTTGAAAAAAGATTGCCAAGAAGAACTGGATCGAGAGTCATTTTTTGCCTTTGAGAAATTATAGCATGGATGATCTTAAATCGAATTTCCAAAGAAAGTTCTTGCTTTAATCTATGACGTGTATGCGGTAAATCACATGGTCCCTGTTTTTATATGCAAAGCCGAAGTCATATCTAAAGGGTTTTTAGCATATTGAGTTTAGATGATAACACAAACCTTTTAAATAATTTAGTGATACTATTTAGATTATTAAGGACTTAATCTGATTTAAGTTCTAGTGTTTGTTTCAGTGAATACTGCCCATTGAATTTATTGCGAGATTCTTGTAATCATAGCAGGCAGTCATCTTCAAGGGATTTGTTGGAACTTTTAATATAGACAGGATAGATTGTATGGTTGACGACAAGAGTACTTATATAAATGCGTTAGAAGATTTTAGAAGAGCTAGATCCAAAGCCGCCCTGCAGCATTTTTGGGCGAATATTACTGGAAAATCTTTAGATCTTTTACCCTTTGATGAGATTTCCGCAAAACTTCATGCTACAGCTAAATCAGAGCGTGGCTTGCAGGAGATTCCTGTGGATGCGATCGTTGGTAGCGTGGGGCGGTATTATGATTTTGATAAGAACTTCCTGCCTTTACATGATAATGATAGTGACAGATGGGCAAGGGTTAAAACTGCCATGACCTCACCTGCAAGCCAGGGCGTTCCGCCCATTCGTGTATATAAAATCGGGGAAGCCTTTTTTGTGTTGGATGGAAATCATCGAGTTTCAATAGCAAAGCAAATGGGATTTGAGTTTATTGAAGCCTATGTGACCGAGATAAAAACCAAAGTATCGATCTCGCCTGATACCTCCCCGGAGGAGCTGATATTAAAAGAGGAATATGTTGATTTTCTGGAGCAAACCAAAACAGATTACATTCTGTCGGGGGTTGATCTGACCTTAACTTTTCCGGGTCAATATGAACTCTTAATTGAACACATCAGCGTACATCAATACTATATGGGGATCGATCAAGATCGAGAGATCCCCTACGAGGAAGCTGTTAAGCATTGGTACGAGGCGATTTATTTGCCGGTCGTGAATGTCATTCGAGAATTGGGCATTCTACATGAGTTTCCAGATAAGACTGAAACCGACTTCTATTTGTGGATTTTAGATCATCAAAGTCGATTGGAGGATGAATTGGGGTGGCAAATCCGCACGGAGGCTGCTGCAGATGATTTGATCAGGAAGGAAGGTAAACGCGCTCAATCTCCAATTAGAAGGGGCGAACAACACATCGAAGAGGTGCTTGAACCCGATCTGTTTCTTGAGCTAGCAGCTGACTCTGACACAAAGAAGCTGCTGGACATGGATTGTCTGTTCAGAGACATTCTGGTTGCACTGAATTCCTTAGACTCAGGGTGGGATGCTGTGGAACAAGCTATCAGGCTTAGCCATTGTGTTGGCGGTGAGATCCGCGGATTGCATGTTGTTGGAGACGATGACGATGTAGACTCCGAGGAAATGCAGAACTTGCAGGCGCGTTTTGCAGAACGTTTGCATGAAGTGGGCAAAGTGGGGAAGCTGCTTATCGCAGAGGGCGATGTGAGCAAACTTGTGCTTGAACACAGCTTATTAAATGACTTGCTGGTACTCAAACTCAGTTATCCACCTGCGAATAGTATGATTGACCGGTTGAGTTCTGGATTTTCAGCGATTATGCGCAAAAGTATACGACCGATATTAGTTGTACGCGAACGGGTTACGGATATGAATAATCTTTTACTAGCTTACGACGGGAGTTTGAAGAGCAAAGAGGCATTATTCGTTTCAGCTTATGTTGCTGCTCGCTGGCACTACCCTTTGACCGTTATCACTATAGATGACGGTTCACCTGGTCTTGAAGCGGTAATTTCTCAGGCAAAGTCCTATTTTGAGCGGCTGAGTATACCAAATACATACATTGTTGAAAAAGGGGATGTTACTAAATTGGTTACTACTGCGGTGGAACGATTTAATTCAGATTTACTGCTAATAGGGGGGTATGGGTATTCACCATTATTAGAAGTGGTACTAGGCTCAGCTGTTGACCCTATCTTGCGCAAGATCAGCATCCCTGTGCTTATTTGCCAGTGAGCTTTTTCGTTTGAGCGACAAGAGGGTTGTGTCGTCACTTAGGGCAGTGCCATGTCGGAATTCGTTCAAGTCCGTTTCAATAAGATCCAGGGTATCTTTGGCGGACAGGTGAAGCGCCTGACGGAGTATTTTCTTGTAGCGTGCATCACCATACATATTGCCAAGAGAGTCAAACGCCTCAGTAACTCCATCTGTATGCAACACTAGACAGTCCCCGTTTTCTATTTTCAGGTTCGATTCAGGCAGGTTGATATTTTGCATGGCGCCAATAGCAATGCCACCGCGTTTGAGTTCAATAACTTCATTGGTAGAGGATTGAAGGACATAAGGGGGGTTATGCCCTGCATTGGTATAACGAATAGATCCGTCTTTACAATCCAGGATGGCATAAAAAACGGTAACGAAAAAACCAGTTTGAGAATCAAGCAATAAAAGATCGTTGACCTTTTCCAGCGTTTTGGCAGTTGAATCGATTTCAAGTGCAACGGCACGCAACAAAGTCCTAGTCACAGTCATGTAAAGTGAAGCAGCTAAACCCTTATCAGATACATCAGCGATCACTATACCGTACTGATCTTGCGAACGTTCAAAGATGTCATAAAAATCCCCGCCGACTTGACGTGCAGTATGCCAGCGGACATCGCTCTCATAACCCGGAATAATTGGTAGATGTTCTGGTAAGAAAGTCTGTTGGATCTCACGGGCTAATTGGAAATCTCGCTCAAGGCGTTCACGATCAACGCGCTCTTTGTTAAACTGATCATTCTGGATGGCGAGTGATATTTGCTGGGCAATACCCGTGAGCAATTCAAAGCGTCGTTCACGGTTTTGATTATAATTTAATTCCTGTGTGATGAGGATGCCAAATACTTCATTATTTACGGCGAGGGGGAAACCCATAAGCAGTCCATAATGGCTATTAAGTATGGGTGTGATATCCTCAATAGTTTCATCTGGAATAGCGAGGTCCCAGTCTTCGGGTGGGAGAATAGTCTCAAAGGGGTGAAGGATGACTTTGTTGGAGGCTTTAACAGCATCTAATATGGGAAATTCACCTACGGCATAGGTGTTATCAAGCAATTCTTTTTCTTCATCAACCTTTGCTGAAGCATAATGTACATGTTTGGTGAAGAATTTTTCGGTGTCTGGTTCCCAAAGATAAATGATGCTGTAGTCTATGCCGACCAGGATTGGCATAATGTGTACGATAGACTCGAGGACATCCTCCAGGGTTGCATTACTTACAACTGCTTGAGCGACTTGCAGCAATACAGCTGACACATAGGCTTCTTCTTGTTTTGCTTCCAATAGGCGTATGTTTTCAACAGCAATAGCGGTTTGTTGTGTAATGCCTTGGATGATTGCGAGGCGCTCATCACTCAATAGGTCGGTATATTTCCCGCCAGAGAAGGATGCATCATGAACTAATAAGAAAGCACCTAATAGTTCATTGTGAGTGATTAAAGGCAGTATCACAAGCGTCTTGCCCTCAAACCCGCTTGCAATATCATCAGGAAGGTTGAGTTCAAGTTTGGGGTTATGCACGACCATTGGTGATTGGGTTAAGATCAGGTCTGAGAATATTGGAGCTGTGCCTACAGAAAGGGGTTCCTTCAAGTCTTTCTCTTTATGCATAATCCCGTACATTGCATGGAGCATAAATATGTCCGTTTCAGACTCTCGCAGGAAAAGCGCACAACCTTCTACACCAGCCAAGAGGGGGGGCAATCGAACCACTGTCGATACCAATTCTGGTATGGTTGATAGAGATTGCGTGGCCTGAGCTACTTGTAATAGAACGGTTGATATCCAGGCTTGTTCTTGAGAAGACTCAAAAAGGCGTGCATTTTCAATTGAGATGGCGGCATAGCTTGCAAATGAGGCAGTGATATTTTGTGATTCATACCCATAGCGGCCAGGGGTATGGTGTATCAGGGTAAGCAAACCGAGCGTTTGACCTGCGGTCTGGAGAGGAGCAGCGATGGCAGAATAATTCTCAGGTAAATTAAGAGCAGCTGCAATTGGATCTCTTGAATCAGCAGGGTCACGAACGAGGGGGGTATCCTGACCCAGCGCTTGGTTGAACCATGCGGTAGAACTGCCCGATAGCGTCGAGAGAAGTTCATCATCGATTGAGCTGTTTGTGTGCACAGCTGCCAGGCGCAGGTTTTGACCAGTAAACTGATCTGAGTCCTGGCTCTTATCATCAAACAGCCAAATAGCAACAATATCACAAGGCAAGATTTTTTGCAGTTCATCTAAAATTACATTGAGAACGTTATCAAGGGCAGTGTTGTTGGTTATCAAAACAGCAACATCTCTTAAGCTTTCTGCGACTTGCCTTCGCCATAGCTCTGAATGATAAAGCTTGGCATTGCGGATCGCGATGGCGATATTTGCGCTTAAGGTTTTCAAAAGTTCCTGGTCTTGGTTTGTGAAGGCGTTGACCTTGTCACTTTGGATATCCAGAACGCCTAATACTTCTTTCCCAAAGACCAAAGGAAGTGCTAATTCAGAGCCGGTGAAATCTTGTGATACAGGATTGGGAATAAATTGTGGGTCTTTCATTACATTGTTGATGCGTTTCAGTTTCCCATGTTTAGCCACCCAAGGGATAATGCCTTTTTCCGCTTCCAAATCATAGGAGACTTTTGCTTCCTTAAACGCGACTGATCGATCACCGCTGCCAGCTTTAAAGACCACACGATTTTGAGCAGGTTGCGTGATGAAAACATGCACATAAGGGAAAGCATAGCGTTCGTGGATTAGGGAAACAACTTTATTTAGTAACTTATCAAGGTCAAAGATGCAAGTGATAGCTTGGCTGACTTCTGCAATGGTTGCCATTTGTTCGGCACGAATCCTTGCGACATTGTAAAGACGAACGCGATGAATAGCAATCGCAATATTATCAGCCAAAGCATTTAATAGAAGTAAATTGTTTTCATCAAATGCACAGAGCTGGTCTGACTGGACATCTAAGACGCCAATGACTTTGCGGTTGATCATTAATGGCAGTGCCACCTCAGATCTTGTTTTTGAGAGCGAATCGAGATGACCATAGCGCGGTTCTTTGGTGACATCATTTGCGAGGAGTTGTTCACCGCTTTGGGCGACATAACCGACAATATGTTCACCAATCTTAAGTTTCGCGCCGGGGAGGTATTCGAAGTGAGGTTGACCAGCCTCAAGTGAACGGGCGCTGGCTCGAAAGATAAGCTCTTCACTCTTCGCCTCATGCGTAAAGATAGCTACGTAGTAATAATCAAAGGTCTTGAGGATCAGCCGTGAAATCTCTTGTGTCAGAATATCAAGATCGGTAATGTTTACAAGCTGAGCGCTGACGTTGCTGACCAGATCGAGCTGTTTTTGCCAAAATCTTTGAAACTGTGATTGTATTATTGCATTAAAAGATATTGCAGCAATGTGACCTAAAGCTTGCAAGTACCGGGTTACTCCCTGATTAAAAGGTTGGTCTTGACGAGAAATGATCATTACGCCAATCAGCTTTTCTTGCTGAATGAGCGGTAAACCAAGATAGTGTGATTGCAGTTGTGTGTTAAACTCATGGATTGTTTGATGGTCTGATTTAATTTTTTCAAGTAGTTTTTGTTCAACAGCTGAAGGGGCTGAGGATTCTAATACTAAGGCTTCTGGTAAATCAAATATCTTAAGCCATAATTTTCCCCCAAATGACGTACTAATAAAGTGGCTGATAAGATCCGCTTGAGCATTGAGGGTTGGCTGCTGCACCAAATCTTTGTTTAAAGCCAGCAGAGACTCCCAAATCAGATGGTCATTCAGTATTGTCTCATTGCTCACGAAACGATGTCCCTTTTTTTGATCATGACCAAAGTATTGTAGTGTTTATTTGAAAAATCGAATGAGACCTCATCCATGAGTTTACGCATGAAGTAGATACCCAAACCGCGTTCTTTGCGGTTCTCCAAAGTGTTTTGAAGATCAGGTTCGGGGACTTTATCTGGGTTAAAAGGAAGACCATCGTCAGTAATGGTGATCTTGATTGCGGAATCCAAAATGTCAACACTGACTTTTATGAATCCCAGATCTTCGCCACCATAAGCATGGTCGATGATATTTGAACATGCCTCGTCGACAGCAGTTTGGATGGCATAAATGTTTCGCGGAGACAAACCAGCGCGACCAGCTTGGTCGACGATGAAACTGCTGATTGCTGCAAGATTTTTATTTTCTCCTGAGTAGATCTTTGTGACCATATTACTCCAATGCTCTAAAAACTTGCAACTGCGGAGATGGTATCATGGTAGAAATTAAAAAGTTTATCGAAGCCCGCTAATTGAAAAGCTGACTTGATGGGCTCTGGTGTGCCCGCAAGCAATATTTCACCGCGGTTGTGGCTCTTGCCGGTCTTTTGCAAACAGACCAATACTAGAAGACCCGCGCTTGACATATATTTGGCTTCGTTGAGATCGATGACGATCTTAAAGTGATCGTCGTCGTAGAGCGCTTGCAGCATTGTTTCAAGCTGCGGTGCTGTGTAGCTGTCTATGCGGCCGATTGGTTTGATGAGGTCACAATGTTTATATTGTGTTGTTACGATTTCCATTATGGGTGAGACCTCACTTAATTAATATAATCTTCTGAAAAATTATTATATCATGCGGGCTTGTACGATTTTGTGAACACGCATACAATTGTAAAATGGCAGAAGCAGCACAAACCCATCGTATTCAGGATCTCAATACATC
>JAUXFJ010000013.1 GCA_030620065.1 Anaerolineaceae bacterium | reverse complement strand
GGCGGCGACTGATAGAGGTGCAAGGGCGCGGGGAAGAAGTCGACTATAAGGAAACACTGGATTCTCTTATAATGAGAGACCGTATTGATTCAACACGTACAATCGCACCATTGAAAGTTGTTGAAGATGCTGTCGTGATCAATACCGACAAGCTTACAATTGGAGAGGTTGTAATGAAAGTAAAGGAGCTGATTGAAGATGTGTGATACTTTTGTTGCCCTGGCAAACGCTACTGAAGATGGATCGGTCATTTTTGGTAAGAACAGCGATCGAGATGCGAATGAAGCGCATGAATTGGTGACCATTCCGCATACCCAGCATCCTGAGGGGAGTCTTGTACACTGCACGTATATCGATATTCCTCAAGCAGCAGAGACTAATGCTGTGCTCTTGGCCAAACCATTTTGGATTTGGGGTGCTGAAATGGGGGTGAATGAACACAATGTGGTGATTGGCAATGAAGCTGTCTTTACGAAAGTTCCTTATGGTAAAAAACCTGGGCTTATCGGGATGGATTTTTTACGCCTGGCTCTGGAACGCGCTGAAAGCGCAAGGCAGGCTTTAGATGTCATTGTTGCTTTATTAGAAAGATACGGTCAAAGCGGAAACTGTGGGTTTGTACATACCCTTTTTTATCATAATAGCTTCCTGATTGCTGATCAGCATGAAGCTTGGGTATTGGAGACTGCTGGGAAACACTGGGCAGCTGAAAAGGTTAAGGATGTTCGCAGCATTTCAAACGCGATTACGATTGGCAGCACATGGGACCTTGCTTCTGAGGATCTTGTAAGCCACGCGATTGAAAAGGGATGGTGTAAAGACAGTGATACTTTTAATTTCAGTCGGTGTTATTCTGATCTTATCTATACGCGTTTTTCGGATTCTCGCAAACGTCAGTGCCGCACAAGTGAATTGCTGAAAAAACGTTTAGGGAAGATATCATTGAACAGCGTGATGCAGATACTCAGGGACCACGGTGCGGAAGCTGGTAAGGATTGGTCACCGGATAAGGGTCTGTTTGGCGCGGAGGTTTGCATGCATGCCAGCTCAGGACTAGTGCGCGGAAGCCAATCTACAGGATCAATGATCTCTCACCTTAAGGGTGGAGAAGCGACTCATTGGCTCACTGGCACATCTGCACCCTGCACCGGGATTTTCAAACCTGTCTGGTTGGATTCTGGCTTGCCTGATCTTGGGCCCGCTCCAACAGGTGCCTATGATGAAAACGCACTCTGGTGGCGGCATGAAAATCTGCATCGTGAGGTACTGCGTGATTATGCACTTCGCATTGAACTTTATCAAAATGAACGCGATACTTTGGAGCAGGAATTCATAACAAAAGCTAAAAAAGCAGCCAGTTCTACGAAGGCTAAACGCTTCAAAATAAGTGAAGTTTGCTTTAGTACAGCCTTAGAGGCAACTGAACGATGGGTAAGTTCTATAAAAATAGCTAAACTGTCGAAACGGCGTTCATTCATCCACAAGCTTGTTTGGGACAAGTTAGATCGCCAAGCGAAAAGGCAATAGTGCTTTATTGGAAAGTGAACCGACCCGAATAGTGATGCAGAATTCTTTTAGATTAGTCCTCAGAATGATATGAGGACTTTTGAATCCTTCAGCTAATTTACTCTACAGCAGCACTATCTAATGCTATAATTAAGCATATTAACAATCAATCGATAAACTTGACATCAAAATGCCGCTTAATCCACCTTTCTTTATTGATTTTTCACAAGATGCCTTAGCATGGTTGGTATGGTTATGCCTACTACTGGGGTTATTTATTTGGGGATATTCGGCACGCGAACCCGGGCAGAAATTTACACGCCGCGATCTAGTCTGGCTTGCCATACTCAGTGTCATGATACTTATCACCACAGCATTTGGTGGTGTAGAGCTTAATTCTGATGTTATTAATGGTATAACATCTGAGGGTGAGGGATTTTCTGTTCCTACTCTGATGTTCTTTGCAGCTCTGCCATGGATGCTGGCTGCTGGATTTGTGGGGACTTTGCCGGCCATGGCGCTTGCATTGGCGTCAGGTTTTCTATTTGCTTTTTTGGATACTCATAACATTTTTACACCACTGATATTCACAAGTATGGCGTTGATTTTCAGCTTAAGTATCGGGCGGGATAATAGTTCAAGGCAAGACAAGCTGCTTAGAAATCCGATAATCTCATCTTTGATAACGATAGTGTCTTTCGCTCCATTACTGTTCGTAATCCTGTTCTTTTCTACCGCAGGCTCGTTTGGTGAACGGTTTGATATTAGTATCGAAAGCTTCTTTCCGTCAATCTTTGTGTTCGGGATGATGGTTTTAATTGGAGGGGTATGCTGCCAGGTTAGCACGTATTTTTTGCCCAAGCAGTGGGTTTCTCGGGGTGTTGCCGAATCAGGTACTTTAAAAACAGAGCTAAATACAGGGTCCATTTTTACATGGATTGGTGTGTTGGTAGTTATCTTGATTGGGGAATGGTTGATCTTCACGGCTTCAGCAACTGAAATGCTCGTTAATCGTATTGAAAGTACTGGAAGGCTCACCGTCGAAAGATTCTCGCGATTTATGAGTACAGGGGCATTGTTGATAAGCAACTGTGCAGATGACCCACAGATAGTTTCTTCGCGCAATGAAGCGCTGCTTGAATGCTTGGATACCTGCCTTGATGGAGGAGCTTATTTTCAGCAGTTGATGTATCTTGATGCGCAGGGCGATTTGCTTGCGGTTTCTCCCAGGATTGATGGTATGACTATCATGCCAATTCAAGAGGAGATCGAAGCTATCAATCAGGTTTTGGCTGGTATTTCTACTCAATCCTTGGCGATCCCTCGATCAGCCAGCAGTGATTCATCTATTATCAGTTTCGTTGTCGGAAGTAGTTTGCCTGCAGGTGGAGTAGCGGGAGTTATGGTTGGGCGGACATTTCTTGAATTGAATCAGTCTTTTTTGCCGGTAATCCAAACTCTGGGTGCTCTTGAAACTTATTCTGGAAGTTTACGGATATTTGATCCCAAAGGTGGTTTATTCTATCAGGTTGGACCTTCAGATGATCTATTTAATTTTGATAGGAGAATGCTACAATCTGAGGTTAGCCTTGTTCAGACAAGCGTGAGTGGTGAGCGCTTCTTGGTTTATTACCAGAATAGCGAAGAACTATCATGGATAGTGAGCCATTTTATATCGGTTGATCAAATCCACTTGGCGGCCTGGAAAGTGGCAGCTCCAGTGCTCATCATCACAGTAGCATTGTTCATTGGGTCATATGTCTTTGTACTTGTCAAGACACGAAGATTAGACCATACATTAGATGCGGTTATTGTGCAAGTTCAAAGAATAACCATTGGAAATTTTGATGAACCATTGAAGCTTCAGGGAAGGTGGGGAAAACCTAAGGATCTAGAAGACACCTTCGAGAGGCTTCGACATACTCTGCGCGTGCAAAATGATACGCAGCACCGACTTCTCTCAATCGATCAGAGTCGGCTCATAAACCTTGAATTTAATGATGTCCTTATTTCGATATTACGAGCTGCTTTGGGACAAGAGGCTTCTTCGGCCCGCATCATCATGAATAATCAAAAAACATCAAATGTATTATCTGAAACGCGCATTCGGATGGGGCAAGGAGAGCATAGTACTCTTTACGCATACTTGGATGAAGAAATTTATAATAAGATCCAAGGTACTCAAACCCTGATCTTAAGTGACCTGAAGTTGAACCAGGTGTTTAACCTTACTTCAGGGATGCCTTCCCCGGATTCGCTTGTGGGACTGCCCTTAATTCACACTGGACAAAGGCTGGGTGTGTTATGGGTGGCCTTTGATCGCAATCGTTGGTTTACTGCGGAGGATATATCGTTTTACGAGAACCTTGCTCAACGAGCTTCAGCGGTAGTTTTCAACACCAGTCGATTTTACGAGGAACGCCTAGATAAACAAAGATTGGAAAAGGTGCTTGATTCGATCCCGGATCCTTTGCTGTTCTTTGACCAGCAGGGTCTGTTAGTGTATACTAATCATTCTGTAAGTAAAATCGCAGGTATAGATGTCAATAAAGAGCGCGGGATATCCTTACGTGAGGTCATCAGAGACAAGAGCCTTTTGGATTTGATCGAACAGGCAACTGATACACCTCAAACTGCAACTATTGAATTTCCCAACTCGAAAGTATTCAAAGCCACTGTCTGTGCTGTAACGATAGATCAGCAGCAAATTGGTGTTTTATGTACTTTTAACGACTTTACAAGCCTACGAGAGCTAGATGCACAGAAAACCGAATTTGTAACTACAGTGGGCCACAATTTGCGAACCCCGCTTACGCTGATGAAGGGTTATGTGGCTATGTTGAAGAATATGGGTAATCTAAATGACCAGCAGCAAACGTATATACAGCGGATATTAAGCAGTGTGGACAGCATGTCGCATTTGGTCAATAATATTTTAAACATTGAGCGCATCGAATCGGGTGACGCCTTGCAAATTTCTAGTGTTCCCATCAAGGATATTATCCGGCAAGTGGTCGAATCACTTGAGATGCATGCTCAACAGCGGAAAATCGTGATTTCAACAAATCTTCAAGAAGTTGAGCTGCTGGTGATCTCAGCGGATCGAGCATTGTTACAACAAGCGCTATATAATCTATTAGAGAACGCGATCAAATTCTCTTCCATGGGGGAAAAGGTCGAAATCAGGGTTACCAAACAACAAGAAGGATTTATCTTCTCAGTTAAAGATTATGGTGTTGGGATAGCCCCTTTGGATCAGCCGAAATTATTTGATAAATATTTCCACTCAGAAATTGGTATAACAGATAGTAAACGCGGAAGCGGTTTGGGGTTAACAATTGTGCGTTCCATTGTCGAAAAACATGGTGGCAAGGTATGGGTGGAGAGCCAGCTTGGAAAGGGAAGCACATTTTATCTTGAAATACCTGATAACTAATGGAGGGTATTGTACCAATCAAAGTATTAATCAAAAAAACATATATTAAAGGGTAAAAATTACTTGACAAAATGTATCTAAATTTGATACAATTCTAGTTTGCATGTATTAGCTAAATTTTGGAGGATGCGGATCGAAAATCTGAGATTAAATGCTTGTCTCAGGCTGTTTCCGCGTTTATTAGGTATTTTCTCCCATAATCGCAGGAGGTTTTGAGTGGAAACTAAGGGAATGAAAGCGCTCCGTATAAATCTGGCTTCGCCTGAGACTATTCGAAGTTGGTCTTATGGCGAAGTTTTGAAGCCTGAAACGATCAACTACCGCCGGCTGCGCCCGGAAAAAGATGGCTTGTTTTGTGAGGCGATTTTTGGGCCGACACGCGACTGGCAGTGTTATTGCGGGAAATACAAGAATCCACGTTATAAGGGTATAGTCTGTGATAAATGCGGTGTCGAAGTAACAAGATCTTCTGTACGGCGTGAAAGAATGGGGCATATTGAGTTAGCCTCTCCAGTGGCACATATTTGGTATACCCGCAGAATCCCTTCGTATTTAGGTTTATTGTTGGATATCTCTCGGCGTAATCTTGATCGCGTTTTATACTTTGCTCAATACATTGTGACATATGTTGATGAAGATGCACGTCAAAAAGCTCTGACTCGGCTCGAGGATGAAATTAGTGTTTCCGAAAGAGAACTTAGTGAACAAATCGATGCTCAGATTGCCGAAATTAAGAAGCTACGCGACGGTCAAATCATAGAACTGAAAACAAAAATGGAAGCTGTCATAAGCAGCTTTGACGAACAAACCGCTAGTCGCTTTGAACCTGTGATTCAAGAAGGTCAGCGACTAGAACGAGAACTGCAGGGGAAAACGGGTAAAACAGTACGAAAGGCTATCAGTTTTTCTGCTGTTGGTAAAGAAGAAACTATTGTCGAGATTGGCGTAAAAGTTACTTCCAAACATATTGCAAAAGTGCAGAAGATTGTAAAAGGTTTAATGGAAGTATCGGAACATGATCTTAAAGATGAAAAAGACCTTAAACTCGAAAAGCTCAATATGGAAAAAGAGGTGATCAAGGCTGAAGCTGAAGAAACGATGAATGTACTACGGGTGCAAATGGAAGATCGGGCAGCGGTTTTGCAATCTGAAAATACGAAATTGCAAGATGAACTATATGAGTTGCAACCATTCACATTCCTGAGTGAGGCACATTACCGTGGACTGAAATCACGTTGGGGGCAAGTGTTTAAAGCTGATATGGGAGCTGAGGCTTTTCTTGATATCCTTAAACGTTTGGACTTGGACGCTTTGGCTGAAGGACTGTGGAATGAAGTCAGGACTACTCGCAGCAAGCAGAAGCGAAAGAAAGCAACCAGCCGATTGAAAGTTGTGGAAGCATTCCGTCGTTCTACAAATAAACCGGAATGGATGATTCTGTCCATGCTGCCTGTGATCCCTCCTGATTTGCGGCCAATGGTGCAATTGGATGGGGGCAGATTTGCAACTTCAGACTTAAATGATCTGTATCGGCGCGTGATCAATCGTAACAATCGTTTAAAACGTCTGCTCGAACTCGGCGCACCGGATGTGATCGTGCGTAATGAAAAGCGCATGCTTCAGGAGGCAGTGGATTCCTTAGTTGACAATTCGCAGCGTGGAAAGATGCTTTCTCGCCGCGGTCGCCGGGAACTACGTTCACTTAGCGATATGCTTAAAGGCAAGAAGGGTCGCTTCCGACGGAACTTATTAGGCAAACGCGTGGATTACTCAGGTCGTTCTGTGATCGTAGTTGGACCGAATTTACTCCTGCATCAATGTGGTTTACCCAAAACAATGGCTTTGGAACTTTTTAGACCATTTGTGATATCCAGTTTGGTCAACGACGGGTATACAACAAATATTAAAGGTGCTAAGCGCTTCATTGAACGAAACAGGCCAGAGGTTTGGGAAGTTTTGGAAGAAGTCATTAAGAAGCGACCAGTGTTATTAAACCGTGCACCAACGCTTCATCGCCTCGGCATTCAAGCCTTTGAGCCAGTGTTAGTTGAGGGTAGTGCGATCCAGCTTCATCCATTGGTCACAACAGCATTTAACGCTGACTTTGACGGTGACCAAATGGCAGTGCATGTTCCGCTTTCATCAAAAGCAGTTACTGAAGCGCGTGAACTGATGCTGGCGACAAAGAACCTGCTTAAACCAGCCAGCGGAGAACCAATTATCAGTCCTTCCAAGGACATGGTGTTGGGTGTCTATTATTTAACAATGGATGATCATACTGACCATACTGGCGATGGACGCATATTTATAGACATTGATGAAGTGATTATGGCGTATGAGCTTAAACAATTGAACATTCATGCACATATTAAGATACGCGCTATGACTTGGTATGACGATCTGAATAATCGTTTAGATGAATCAGAACTTCGCATCATCGATACGACGGTTGGACGTGTCATCTTCAATGACACTCTGACGCCAGAAATGCGTTTTTATAACGCTGTTTTGGATAAAGGCAGTTTAAAAGATCTGATCGGTGAATTATATGAGATCTCAGGGCAAGAGGCAACCACGGAAGTTGCCGATAAAATTAAAGATATAGGATTTGTTTATGCCACGCGTTCTGGGATTACGCTTTCTATTGCGGATATTAGCATTCCGCCAGAGAAGACGGAGATTATCCAGGAAGCACTTGATGAAGTAGAAAGGGTACAGCGTGATTTCCGCCGCGGTTTGCTTACTGAGCAAGAACAAGATGAGCATGTGATCGAAGTTTGGCAGAATACGACAAAAACGGTAGCCCAAGCTGTTCGAGAACATATGGATCCAAATGGCAGCTTGGCCACGATGGCAAACTCGGGGGCTACTAAAGGTGGGTTTGCCCCAATTTCTCAGCTCGCTGGGATGCGTGGTTTGATGGCTGACCCAGCCGGCAGGATCATTCCAATGCCTATTCGCTCTAACTTCCGCGAGGGTTTGAATGTGTTGGAGTATTTTATCTCAACCCATGGTGCCAGAAAAGGTTTGGCAGATACGGCGCTTCGAACTGCTGATGCTGGTTACCTTACACGACGTCTTGTTGATATTGCACAGGATGTGATCATCAATAATGAAGACTGTGGTACGGAAGATGGAATCATCATTAATAAGAATGATGACATTGCTGGTGAACCAATGTCTACCCGTTTATATGGGCGGTTGCTGGCTGAGCGTGTTGTGCATCCAAAGACTGGAGAAATCATCGCGAACAGGAATGAACTCCTTTCTTATGAATTGGTTCGTAAAGTGATTAGCGCGGATGTTGAATCGGTGAAGGTTCGTTCACCTATGACTTGTGAATTAGTTCATGGTATTTGCGCAAGGTGTTATGGTGTTGATCTTGGTCGAGGCAAGATGGTCAAACTGGGGGCGGCTGTTGGTATTGTTGCTGCGCAGTCAATCGGTGAACCGGGCACACAGTTAACCTTGCGAACCTTCCATACTGGTGGTGTTGCTGTTGGAGGAGATATTACAACTGGTTTACCGCGTGTTGAGGAACTGTTCGAGGCCCGTAAGGCACCAAAGGGTGAGGCGATTGTCAGCAGAATTTCCGGTACTGCACATGTGGTTGATTCTGATAAATTTGCTGACCAACGCTTGGTTCGTGTTGATCAAAGCGAAATGGTTTCAGATGTCTATGATATCCCTGCAGAATGGAAAATTGAAGCCAAAGAAGAAGATGAGGTAGAAGTTGGTGCGACACTGGCAAGTCTTGATGAGGCAGTGATAACTGCCCAACGTGGCGGTCGTGTTCGCATCGAGGAACGTAAGGTGATCGTATCTTATGAGAATCGTGAGACTGAGGACTATGAAATTCCATCATCATCGCGTTTGATTATTAGCGATGGTGATCATGTGACTGCTGGTCAACCCTTGACTGAAGGTTCTTTGAATCCGCATGTAATTTTACGTATAAATGGGCGAGATGCCTGTGCAATGTACTTGATAAGCAAAGTTCAACAGGTTTATCGAACGCAAGGGCAGAATATTAACGATAAGCATTTTGAGGTAATCATTCGGAAGATGTTGAACAAGGTGCAGATCATCCGGCCTGGGGATACAAATTATCTTCCGCAAAATCTGGTAGATCGCCTTGAGGTTCGAAATACTAATGAAGAGCTAATCGCGCTGGGCAAGAAACCTGCTCGTTTCGTGGAAGTCCTTTTAGGCATCACGAAAGCTTCCTTAAGCACTGAATCATTCCTCTCAGCATCTTCGTTCCAACATACCATTAAAGTGTTGGCAGGAGCTGCAATAGCTTCCCGGGAAGATCCACTCTATGGACTTAAAGAGAATGTTATTATCGGCAAGCTTATCCCTGCTGGTACTGGTTTTGAACCTGGTCGATTCTCACAGGAGCTGGAAGCAGAAGAATACCAGCCTGGAAAGGCAGATATTGAAGTTGATCGTTTGAATATCTTTAACGATGACGAAGATGATGATATCGAAGATGCCCTCAATGTAGATAACCTTCCAGACGGTGAGCTTGATTCTAAGAAATAGTATTTAACTAATCCACAAATCCCGAGGTAGTTCAACGCCTCGGGATTTTTTTATGCTATATTATAGCTGGTCAATTGTTCTTGAGTATTGATATATTATTAACTCAAGCTAAAGTTGGCAATGTGATAGGTTTAAAGGAGCAGCATTATGGATTTGGGTTCGGTAAAGAAAGTGAATATCAATGATGAGATGCAGCAGTCCTATCTTGATTATGCTATGAGCGTGATTGTGTCGCGGGCATTGCCCGATGCGCGTGATGGACTAAAACCTGTACAGCGTCGAATCTTGTATGCTATGTATGATATGGGATTACGCTCGGGTAGTGCGCATAAAAAATCCGCACGCATCGTTGGCGAAGTGTTGGGAAAATACCATCCGCATGGGGATATGGCTGTCTATGAAGCAATGGCAAGGATGGCGCAAGACTTTTCAGAGCGCTATATGCTTGTTGGAGGTCAAGGCAATTTTGGCAGCGTGGATGGTGATCCACCTGCCGCCATGCGTTACACAGAAGCGCGCTTAACTGAAATCTCTATGGATATATTACGTCAACTTGATATGGACACGGTAGACTTTGTTGAAAACTTCGACGGCTCTCTCAGGGAACCTGTAGTATTACCTTCGGCAATCCCAAATCTTTTAGTAAATGGAGCATCCGGTATCGCGGTAGGTATGGCAACCAATATCCCGCCGCATAATTTGGGGGAAATAGTTGATGCGCTAACAATGATGCTTGAGAACTGGGATAAATTGGATGATATTTCCGTAGAAGATCTGATGCGGTTTGTCAAGGGTCCCGATTTTCCTACAGCTGGTTTAATCATTCAGGATGACAAATCTGACCCCCTATCTCAAGCTTATGGAAGTGGGAAGGGACGGATCAAGATTCGTGCGCGTGTCAGATTAGAGGAAATGAGCCGCGGACGTACACGTATTATAGTATCTGAACTTCCTTTCATGACTAATAAATCTTCCTTGATCGAGCGTATTGCGGAACTTACTCGAGATGGTAAAGCTGAGGGTATCGTTGATTTGCGGGACGAGTCCGACCGTCAGGGGATGCGTATCGTCATTGAATTAAGTAAAAAGGCTGATCCTGAGAATATTCTGAGCATCCTTTATAAGCGCACACCAATGCAAAATACTTTTGGCATCAATTTACTTGCTTTAGTTGGTGGGGAGCCACATAGACTTTCGTTAAAACAAGCGTTGCGCGTTTATGCAGAACATCGATTGAGTGTTATCAAACGACGCAGTATGTTTTTGCTGCGGAAAGGCGAGGAGCGTTTACATATTCTGGAAGCACTGCGAATTGCACTCCAGAATCTTGATGAAGTCATTGAGATCATTAAACATTCACGGAGCGTTGAAACAGCGCGAACAAATTTAATGAAGCGTTTCAAGCTGGATGAGGTTCAAGCTCAAGCTATCCTTGATATGCCGCTGCGCAGATTAGCAGCGCTGGAGCGTAAAAAGATTGATGTTGAGTATCAAGAGATAAAAGTTCGTGTCAAGGAATTGAACAACCTGCTTCGTTCAGCTAAAAAAATGCGCCAAGTTGTAATCGACGAATTGAAAGAAGTTAAAGAAAGGTACGGTGACAGCCGACGTACACAGATAATACACCTGGAAGAAGGCTCTGTGGCAGCTGATCTGCTAACACAAACTGATGTGATGCCAGAAGAGAGTTTTTGGATTGCTATCACTAAAGACGGGAAAATATCACGCACAAGCGAGGATAAACCATACAGAATTAGCGGGAAGGATGCCCCTCGGCATCTTCTGCGGACCAGTTCGCATCAAACTATTTTTCTGGTTACTAAAAACGGCAATGGGGCTGCAATTCATTCTTTAGCTGTTCCAGTACAAAATTCCCCACGGGAGGGTGTGAAAATTCAAACAATTGCTCCCCTGGCTGATGAAGAACAGATATCAGGCGTTTTCTCTGTGCCAATGGATATTTCTGATATTCCAGAAATCAATATCTTAACAATTAGTAGATTGGGCATGGTTAAGCGGTCGATGGTCAGCGACCTCCCAGGTCCATCTGCGACCAATTTCATATTGACGCGGATAAATGAGGGGGATGAATTATGCAGTATCTTGTTCACCCAAGGCCAAGAAGATCTGCTCATCAGTACAGCGAATGGTATGAGTATACGGTTTGGTGTGGATAAAGTCAGACCGATGGGGTTGATTGCTGCTGGGGTAAGTGGAATCAAATTGAAGGAAGGTGATTTTGTTATCGGTGCAGGCATGCTCAAGAAGCCTGGGTCAGTTTTCATAATGACGAAATCTGGAAAAGCCAAGTATATGGATCCGAAGAATTTTCCTGCTCAAGGGCGCTATGGACTAGGAGTGATCACCTGGAAGCTTGGGGTGAGCGACCAGTTGATGGTTCAAATGATTGGGAAATTATCCAGAAAAGGGGTTTGTCATTTCAAACGGGCAGCCAGCCGAATAATTAGAATCGACGATGCGCCTAAGCGCACGAGATTGGCGAATGGGCAAGCGATTATTGAGGTTAAACCTAGAGATGAAATTGTTGGTTTTACTCAACCTGATGATATGGTCAAGTATTGGAAAAAAGTTTAAGTGAGAAGGTAACTTGACATGTTTATGAAAGACCTTGCTCTGCAGAGCAAGGTCTTTTGCTATTATTAACTATTTATCTGATCTGGATATTATGATTGGAGATTAGTGCCTAGACTTCCGATTCTATTGGTTCTGAAGAGAAAAATGAGTAGTGATAACTGATCTTTTCTTCGACCAGACCAATCGTATCCTGTCCGTAGATTAAAATCGAGGTGTTGGCATTTTGCACTTGCCAATTGAATGTGATCGTGTTTTCCTGACGAGATGCTGAAGAAAGTAAAAAGGTGCCCTCGGGGATTAGTTCGGTCAGCAGGTGTTGATACCATTGTTTGATGGAGTCTTTTCCTTGGACGGTTAGTTCAGGGCGGATATGGATAGCGTTATCCCGGTATAGATCGGATATTTGATCAGGATTGCGACTGTTCAATGCTTCAATCAATTGATCAGAAAGCCCTTTAGGCGGCGTTTCGTCAGACCACTTGAATTCCTTGATGAAATCCCAAATATCTTGCATATAAAGGAGGCTTTCATCAAAGGAGTAAAAATTCACGCCTGGCAAGCCCATGGTTTTTGCAGCGTTCATGAATTCAACAATCTCTTCCTTATAGGGAATCCATCCCCATTGTTTAAAAGTAGGTCCAGTTGGGAATATTTCCAAGTGCGGGTAGATATCTTTAAATTCGCGAATTGATCGAGGTAACTGCTCACCAGTTTTATAATGTGTTTTTAACCAATAAACCTGAGGCATCATTAAGTCGCATCTTTCGATAAATGCACTCCATGGGAATTCGCGGTGCAGTGTGGGATACCGATAAGAACTGAGTGCAATTGGTGTTGAGCCTAAGCCTTTGCGTAAAATGCTCATGAAAATTTTGGCGTTTGCTGATCGGCCAGGTAATTTATATTCACCTTCAGCATTGACAACATAGCCGTCCAGCGCGAACTGTTTGGCGCGTTTCAACGCAATCTCAGCTTCTTGCTGTGGATAACCGCCATACACATAGTGCCAGCCCCACACCGAAATATTTCTGGCTCTTAGTGCATTCACTAGATCTGGTACATAGTCTATCTTTTTATCCCGGTCGTAGTTATACGGGAAAGCACCATCTGCGACCTTGATGATCATATGCGAAAGGCCGGCATCGCTAGCCTGATTGGCGATTTTTTCTGGATCACCGTTTTCACATTGCAAGATCCGCCAAAGAAAATAACCTTTTCCAGTTAGGATCATATTACTCACCCTGTTCTTTCAATATTTTCATCAGCAAGATCCAGGTCTTGAGCAATGGAGCGCATGGCAAGAATGACGTTATCGACATGCTCCCACAACTCAATGTTAAATTCCTCGGCTGCCTTGTTGATCTCTTCGCGATTGGCTCCTGCGGCGAAGGACTTGTCTT
>JAUXFJ010000186.1 GCA_030620065.1 Anaerolineaceae bacterium | reverse complement strand
TGTTTGAACATGGAGAACCTCATGCCACCCCCCTTACACCTTTTCTCTTGAGCAATAGAATCGCTCCTACTAATAATAGCGCGCATTCAAGGAGCATCAGTCCCATATTGAGGATAAATTCTCCAGTTTGCTGATTTATCAAAGCTTGCATAGCTCTTTGTACCTGGGCAAAGGGAGAAATCCAGCGAATGGCGCCGTTCAAAGAAGCAAGGACATTCCTGATGACTATCAATGGATCACTCACAGTGGAAGTTTGAATTTGAACCAACCCTGAGACAATGAAATCAGCGATCTGAACACCTCCTAGGAAAAGGACAATCAGGATGAAATTGATCAGGGCATTGCGAGTCTTACCTCCCCAGATGGCACTGAACAAGCCAAAAGCGATAAGCTCAGCTGCCATAAAAAGACTCGCGAGCAATAAACCCAGGATATCCAATCGAAATGAAAGGTTGAGCAGCCAGACACACAGATTTGACCAGATCAGCGCGCCAAGCAGGGTCAGGGAAAAGACTTTAACATGGGCGATGAAACTGCCAAGGATATAGGTTAACTCATCGACAGGTCCGTACAGAAGTGTTTCAAGAGTACCTTTATCAAGTTCGCGCGACACGCTTATTGAAGCTAATAAAGCAAGGTAGAGTGAAACAAGAATACCATTTGCAAGAATGGAGATGAGCAAAGGCTGCTTCTCGATCATAAGCAGGTTGGTTTCGGTATAGCGCATGGCGTTGACCAGCAAGATCGAGGATAGCGCAAAGGCTATTGTCATGCTGATAAAGACACCCAAACCCCACAGCTTGCTCTGGCTGGCACGATCTTGCAAGGAATTGATAGCATGCCATCGATAATTTGGAGCTTTCGTGTTTTCCATTGGCCTTACTCCTTTCCTTTGCTTGCTAGGTGAGCCAGGTTATTTTCTGTGATCGTGACAAAGGCTTCTTCCAGATTCTTCTCAGCCTTCTTCATTTCAAGCAAGATTAGGCGTTTTTCCAACACAAACCGGCCTACCGCCTCACGATAGTCAGTATCATCCTTTGTGAGAAGGCTTATGCTATTACCATCGCGGTCAATACGTTGAACGAAAGGCAATTTCCCGATTTCCTGAACAGATGTCTCATCAAGGAATGCAAATGTCAGCTCTATACGCTCAAACCCGCTTACCTTTTGGCGCACATTCTCCATATCATCCTGCATAATCAGCCTGCCATTGGCGATGATCCCAACCCGATTAACGGTACGCTCAACCTCAGAGAGGATATGGGATGATATGAAAAGAGTACGTCCTTTAGCCTGTTCGGCTCTGAGCATCTCGCGCACCTGGATGATGCCGAATGGATCAAGTCCTGAGACTGGTTCATCCAAAATCAAGAGATCAGGAGAGTGAACTAACGCTCTGGCAAATCCGAGTTTCTTTTTCATGCCGGCTGAGTAACCGCCCACAAGAACATCACGCCATTCCCAAAGGCCAACCTGCTCGAGGAGTGCTTGACCACGTTTCTCAGGTTCATCCACGCCGAAAAGACGGGCAAAGAACATTAAATATTCCCATGCGCTCATTTCATCATAAAATGTCTGAGACTCGGCAACGACACCAATGCGGCGCTTGAGGGCAAAGGCATCACTACGTACAACCTGATCATTGATGAGAACCTGACCATGTGTGGGCTTGTAGATACCCAACAACATCAAGATCGTTGTAGTCTTACCTGCGCCATTTGGACCTAAAAAACCATAGCTTTCGCCTGGCTCAATACGCAGGTTAAGCTTATTTACCGCTGTAAAAGTACCAAAGCGTTTAGTTAAATCTCTGGTTTCTATTCGTAAACCATTTTGCATACTATTTTCCTTAAGCTATAAGCAGGTGGTTCAGCCCTAGACCTCACCTGATTCCTTGGTTTTAATAGAGTGGGTGATAACCTGACTTCGATTGAGAACATCTTCGTTATCTAACATGAAGGGGAGTCGCCCTTTCTCTTGAGCCAGGAAACAGGCAAAGAGACTCGCTGGAGCATGATAAACCAATGGCGAGAAACACTCACGCACATCACCCACCACAGGAATGAAGAAGGTGGATATCGACTTGATCTCATTGTTATTTTGATAGCCGACGGTTACCAAAGGATGACCTAACATGGTCACATAATTAGCAAGTTTCTCAGCACGCCAATAGCCTTTACCAAGAGGAGCTATCATATATACAGGGAAATTCAATGGGTAAGCCAGCCCTTCCACATGCGCCCACTCTTCAAGGTCCTGACCGACCGCAAAGATTCCAGCGGCTTCAACAACCTTAGCGCTCGAAAAGACGGCAATTCCATAAGAGGGTCCGCTTCCCACAAACGAGAAGAAGTCTGCCCCCGCGAGCGCTTTGGCTGCCGTTTTGGCTGGTTCAAGGGCGGCGGAAGCGCTATTATCGATTGTATCGGATAGACCCAGAATTTCTTGATGCAATGCCGCTACATCAGCGGATGTTAGTTTATGTTTTGCTTCCCCTATACGAATTGCCAGCGCAATCAGCCCCATAAACGACGCTGCGAAGGTACGGATACCCGGAGATTTGCCAAAGCTGGGGATCTGGGTGGAGATGATTATTTTCGAAACATCAGCAACCTTGCTGTCCGGGTTCCCAACCAAACCGGCAACCAGGATATTTTCATTAACTGATTTCGCTCGTTCCAAAGCCTGAACAACCCGGATGGAACCACCTGAAGCAGAAATACCCAATACCAGGTTTGAGGCAGGGTATTTCAATGACAGGTAATCCGCTCCATATTCCAGAAAGCGCATTGCTTCACGCGGGTAATAGGCAACGCCAGCAAATTCACCAAATGTCATCTCAGCCGCCAAGGCTGCGTGTAAAGAATCGCCATCTCCTATGGCATATACGTGGTGAATACGTTTCAGAGTTTCAGTTGAAAAAGCCTCTCGCACATGTGCATCAATTTCCAGGAAACTGGTGCGCAACAAATTACCAAGGTCAAAGACTTGCTTGAGCATTACGTCGGGTTTAAATGGTTCCATCACATCTCCAGAATCAGTTTGATTACATTTCCTCGACTTTTTCCAATAAGTTCTCACGAACTTGTTGGGCTTCTATCTCAATTTCGACTGTCACAGACGGAACTCCTACCGTTTTGGCAAGGTAAGAAGCTGAGACTGTAGCACAACATCCAGCAACTTTGGAATCACGGGACTTATCCCAGCTGACACATAGACCACCGCCATAGCTGTTTCCACATCCAGTTGGGTCTACTGCTTTCACTGCTACGATCGGGATATGCCACATTTTATCGTGAACTCTATCCCAAACATAGGAGCCTTTCATTCCATGTCGGATGGCTACCAGAGAGGGTCCGAGCTTGGACCAGAATTTGAGCACCTCAAGCGGGTTATCTGAGCCAGCAAGACCACTGGCAGAAGGCCAATCGGGGGTAACAATAACAACCTCCGAGAAGTAAGACATCATATCACCTTTGTTAGTCCAATGGTGATAATCGATCAATGGTTCAAGAGAATAAATGCTGCCTGAGGCTTTCATCTTGAGTGCCTCATCAGCCATTGGCTCATGGGTATATTCTGTGATCAAGTGAATCGTTTTGGGAGTCTTATAAGTCTCAGGGATTGGCAGGACTTCCTGCAACATCAAACCCATTTTACGCATGAAGGATTCTTTTCGCTCTTTAAAATCACTCTCCCCAACCATGTATTCGTTTTCATCATATGCCATCAGACCATGGGGTGTATGATGTTGTTCATATTTCACCCAGCCAGCCAAATCAATGTCTATGGATTCAAGCGCAGCTTTTGGACCAGGTTCAATATCAACACCTGAACGGGTCAATAGACCTACAGAACGGTCCCACAAACGGGCACCAAAAGCACCCTGGGGGCCTCCACCACCTAACATGCCCTTTACAATTTCGCCACTGGTCAATCGAATATCATCGATGATGATCTTTCCATAAATAACATAATCAACCATGCTACCTCTA
Organism: Anaerolineaceae bacterium; assembly: GCA_030620065.1. GTDB lineage: Bacteria > Chloroflexota > Anaerolineae > Anaerolineales > Anaerolineaceae > JAUXFJ01. Next base: position 82 of record JAUXFJ010000186.1, on the reverse strand, counting down.
ATGTTTTTTCGTAATTATCCATTTCAACAGTGGCGGTTGAGTGAAGAAACCATACTGCCATTTCTCTACTCAACCGCCTTTT
>JAUXFJ010000128.1 GCA_030620065.1 Anaerolineaceae bacterium | reverse complement strand
AGAAAATCTGCCCTGGAAAGCATGACACTCCCAGGGAAATTGGCTGATTGCTCAGAACGCGACCCCAACAAAACAGAACTTTACATTGTTGAGGGTGATAGCGCGGGTGGTTCAGCCAAACAAGGACGCGACCGCCATTTCCAGGCAATATTACCCTTGCGCGGTAAGATATTGAACACAGAACGTGCACGTCTCGATAAGATCCTGAATAATCGTGAGGTCAGGTCTTTAATATCTGCCTTGGGCACTGGCATCGGTGAATCCTTCAATCTTGACGGGCTTCGCTATGGTCGTATCGTTATCATGACCGATGCCGATGTTGATGGTGCTCATATCCGCACCTTGCTGCTCACCTTCTTCTTTAGATATATGCAGCCATTGATCGATACTGGTCATCTCTATATTGCTCAACCACCCTTATACAAGATCAGTGTCAAGAATCGAATCCAATATGCCTATACAGAAGCTGAAAAAGATAAAGTATTAAAAGATCTCGGTAGTACAAATAAAGTCACCCTTTCACGCTATAAAGGTCTCGGCGAAATGAACCCGGAACAGCTTTGGGAAACAACTATGAATCCGGAAAACCGCACCTTGTTAGTCGTTTCAATTGAAGATGCTACTGAGGCAGATCGCACCTTCGCTATGCTGATGGGTTCGCTCGTCCCACCTAGGCGCCGTTTCATTCAAACCCATGCCAAAGAAGTTCGGAATTTGGATGTGTGAACTTTGCCTAAGAGATTACCCATAGCCCAGTAATACAACGAACCATAGAGAACCTTTAGCTCCTTACACTGACAAATGTAAATCTGGCAAAACTCCTCATAAAAACATCTCCTGTATTATCTCTCGCTGGGGATGTTTTCATTTATTTATATTATCAATGCTTCCACATTATTCTACAAACAATTTATCCCGTGTACATCTATGGATAACGTTTGCTGTATAATCATTCCTGTGACACGCAAAATCCTTCACCTCGATCTTGATGCCTTTTATTGCGCGGTAGAAGAACTTCTAAACCCCGATCTTAAGCACAAAGCCTTTGCTGTTGGCGGCAGCCCGAATAAACGCGGTGTAATTTCATCTTGTTCCTATGCAGCACGCCAGTATGGGATACACTCCGCAATGCCCACAGCAAGAGCATTAAGTTTATATCCAAAATTGATCTTGGTCTCGGGTAATCATACTGCCTATGCAGATTATTCAGCAAAAGTGATGAAGATCATTGCTCAGCTCTCTCCCCTTGTGGAACAAGTGTCTATTGACGAAGCATTCATAGATGTCAGTGACCTTCCTCAATCTGGCAAAATGATCTCCAAAGCGCTACAAAGAAACATTAATGATGCACTATCTTTGCCTTGTTCTATCGGTGTTGCCACAAACAAACTGATTGCAAAGATTGCCAATGATTATGGAAAAGCCTCCAAACGAGGTTCCAAGCCTCCTCAGGCAATTACGGTCGTCCCGCCAGGAGGAGAAGCCGCCTTCCTCGCTCCCCTCCCTGTGCGGGCTCTCTGGGGTATTGGACCTAAGACAGCTGCTCGCCTGAAAACCTTGGGCATCATCACAATTGATGATCTGGCGCAGATCCCTGACGAAAAACTTAAACAACTCTTTGGTAAATCCGGTCCTGAATTGGGTCTGAGGGCTAAGGGTATTGATGATAACCCCCTAGTCTCGGAGCACAAAGTAAAATCCATCAGCAATGAAGTTACTTTTGAACGTGATATTGCCGATCAAGCAAAATTATTACAGACCTTGCGATCACTCTCAGATCGAGTAGGCAGACGTTTACGAAAAAGCGCCCTCGCTGGTAATACCATCCACCTAAAACTGCGCTATGCTGATTTTACGACACTGACCCGTCAAATTACATTGTCCCAATATACTGATCAAGATAATGAAATCTATCAGACAGTCAACACGCTGCTTAAAACAAATTGGATAAAAGGTCATCCAGTTCGTTTACTAGGTGTGGGAATTAGTGGTCTTGGTCCACCTATGCGTCAATTGAATCTCTGGAATCAGGAAGACATACGTGAGAAAAAGCTCTTAAAAGCTGTCGATGGATTAAAAGACCGCTTTGGAGAGAAAATCATTAGACGGGCAAGTCATTTAAAAAATAATGACTAGGAATGAAGTCACCGTCAGTATATTATTTTGTAACTTCTTCATACAACTGGATTACCTTGTCCGTGATGTTGAGCCAATCATAATTTCGTGCATATTCAGCGGCTTGCTTACCAATTGACTTTCTTAGCTCATCATCTAAAAACAACTTAGTAAGACAACCCGCAAGTGTTTCTGGATCCCCACTTGGTACAAAGAAGCCTGTTTCCCCTTCCTTTATTAGATATGCCAGCCCTCCTACCTCAGATGCAATGACTGACGTTCCGCAAGCCATCGCCTCAAGCGCAACCATACCAAATGACTCGTAATGCGAGGGAATCACTAAAACCTCCGCCGCGGAATAATAATAAGGCAACGTATCCTGCCCGCGTTTCCCGAGAAATATCACCATATCATCCAAGCCCAACTCATGACACAGGTTCTTCAACCTGATCATTTCTAACGAGATCAGTTCAGGTGAGGCATCCGGATCCCCACCTATGATCACCAAATAATGCGGACATTTTCCGCAATCCAATTTCAGCAGCGCCATTGCTTTGATCAGCGTATCGATACCTTTTAATGGCTCAATCCGTCCAACAAATAAAGCCATGCGGTCGTGCTGCGGGATTCCAATCGCTTCTTTCGCTTCATCTTGCGGAATCGGATAAAAGTGGCAGGTATCCACCCCAGGGGGAATAATAGTGATCCGATCCCCATCTGTGTGGTACATCGTCACCAATTGAGCTTTTTCAGCCTCAGTAGCAGCGATAATCTTATCAGCCGAATCAATAACAACATTTTCCCCATCGATCCGATATTGACCTTCGTACTCATCGCTGGAACGAGCAATGCTCTGTTTCACCAACCCAAGTGTATGAAACATCTGAACCATGGGAACAGCCCAGCTTTCTTGAAGCACTTTTCCAGCAACACCAGACATCCAATAATGGCTATGAATAAGATCATATCTAATACCCTTCTTTTCAGAGAAGGCTTGTATTTGACGGGCAAATTCCGGGATATATTCTGCCAGTTCCGACTTTAGCATGCTGAATTCTGGTCCTACCGATATATGCACTACCCGATTGCCATAGCCCAGATCATGCGAAACCTGAGGAATATGCTCGTCTTGAGAACGTGTAAACACATCAACATGAACACCGCGCATTCCCAAATGACGGGTTAATTCCCGCACATATACATTCATACCGCCTGTGTTCTTTCCACCTAGGATCGCCAGGGGACATGTATGATATGAAAGCATTGCGATGTTCATTTTGACCTCATTAAAATCAATACCTTGCAGGATTTACTCGGATGCTGATATAATCTTGGCGTGCCAACGTAGCTCAGTCGGTAGAGCAGACGCTTCGTAAGCGCCAGGTCGAGGGTTCGAATCCCTCCGTTGGCTCACATAATTTAACCCTCCAGGATTCTACACTACTTTCATAAGTCCTTGTTGATATGGTTTTTAGCCCATCTCCTTTCTCTCATTCTACAACAGCTTCTTCATCAGCTCTAGCCAATTAAGCTTGTACCTGTTTTCGTGTATAATTCACGCATTACAGCAGGAGAAAAGGATATCTATGTCAAATATTTGCGTCATCGGTACTGGTTATGTAGGTCTGGTTACGGGAGCATGCCTTGCCGAGTTAGGTAACCAGGTTATATGTTTAGATATTGATAAAGCGCGCATCACAAATTTGCGCAGTAATATCATGCCAATCTATGAGACGGGTTTAAAGCAGCTTGTTGAACATAATACTCAAGCAGCACGTCTGTCCTTCACAACAGATTATAAAGAAGCACTGGCAGAAGCTGAATTCGTGTTTATATCCGTCGGCACGCCTCCCAATCCAAATGGTGAAACAGATTTACGTTTTTTCCGAGCTGCTGCAGAATCTATTGCGGATGAAATTAACCATCCAGTTATCATTGTTAACAAATCCACGGTGCCAGTTGGCACAGGAGATCTACTGACTGACATCATCCACAAAAAGCACAGCGCTAAACCGCTGAAGTTCAGCGTGGTTTCAAATCCCGAATTTTTAAGAGAGGGTTCTGCCATCAACGATTGTATGCATCCGGATAGGGTCGTGCTCGGCTCCACAAATCGGGCCGCTGCCCAACGCGTCGCTGAATTATATAAAAATCTGAATTGTCCCATTATGATCACCGACTTATACACTGCTGAAATGATCAAGTATGCTTCTAATGCTTTTCTTGCTACCAGGATATCTTTCATCAATGAAATTTCAAACATTTGTGAAACCCTGGGTGCCGATGTAACCCAGGTGGCACACGGCATGGGACTTGATAAGCGCATCGGCACATCATATCTGAGTGCTGGCCTGGGTTGGGGAGGAAGCTGTCTTCCAAAAGATGTTACATCACTCATGCATATGGCATCCATCAATGGGAACAACCCACTCTTGCTCCAGACGGTTATGGATATTAATCGCAACCAGAAATGCCGTGCAGTCTCACGATTGCGAGAAGCTTTAGACAGCCTTGACAAGAAAGTGATTGCGGTTCTGGGTCTTTCTTTCAAACCAAACACGGACGATGTCCGTGACGCACCTGCGTTGGAGATCATCCACATGCTTCAACAAGAGGGTGCACTCATTCAGGCCTATGATCCCCAAGGGATGGATGCGGCATCCACTGTTCTGAAAAACGTAAAGCTTTGCCAGAGCACATATGAAGCCGCCAGTAACGCTGACGCATTAATCCTGGTGACTGAGTGGAATGAATTTAAACAGATCGACTTTAAGTTATTACGCCAAAAGATGCGCGGCAATATTATCTTCGACGGACGCAACCTCTGGGATCCAGATGACGTGCAAAAAGCAGGATTCGTTTATTTTGGCGTTGGGCGCGGCAGCTAAATAACTACCTCCCACCAGGAAGCCCATAGCCTGGGTTCGCAGTCCCGCCTTCTTTGGGTGAGTTTAGAGCCTGATCTCACACATCCTAATTTACCCATGCGTGAAACCCAACCCGCATATTGGGGAGCAGAACAGGAGTTGTTAGGTTTCGGGGTAGGCAAGCCAAGGTCAATGTTGTTGATATACTACCCCCTCAACCTACCTTCATTTTTGGTAGTTTTCGCAGTATCGTGTCCAGAGAGGGCACGTCCTTCGGATCACAATGATTTCTACACACACCCCCGCATTCAGTCGAGTGTTGTGCTCTAAAGGCCACTCGGGCTTGACGGGTGATTAAAACTTTTCGCACTTTTCCCCCGCACTTAAGGTGCGAAAAGTTTTGCGAAAAGTTTTAATGAGACCATGACGAAATAAAAATTGCCATT
>JAUXFJ010000176.1 GCA_030620065.1 Anaerolineaceae bacterium | reverse complement strand
TAGTCTAAGATACTTTAATAAGAAGCCCTGCTGCCAAACAGAGAGACTTTCTGCCATTCTTGCACCTGTTGATTGGTATTATAATCCGATTTGAACTCCGGTATCTTTGATACTGACTCCCCGTTGTTGAAACATAGAAAGCCCTGGTCCCGCAACCATAAGCAGGTGCATACGGATGACCCCGCAGAACGACGAAGGCGGCTCTAAACGTCTACATATCATCGGCGCCAATGAAATTGCCTCAATTTACGATCTTCCCAGGTTTTCTGCAGAAGATCAGGCCCATTTTTTCTCCCTATCTGCCCATGAGCGAGCTGTGCTTCCCGAGCTGCGTACCTACACATCGCGAATCTTCTTTGTTCTACAACTCGGATACTTCAAAGCCGTGCGCCAATTTTTTGTGTTCAAGCTTGACGAGGTAGTCCAGGATGTTACCTGGATTCAACAAACCCACCTTCCAGGCAGCAAGCTTCCTGACAAGCCAGTCGCCAAGGGAACGCGGCTCAAACATCAGTCATTGATCCTCCGCCTTTGCGATTATCGTCTTTGCGGTGATCTGGAGAGGCGGCAGCTAGCAAACAAAGCGGAACAGGTTGTCCGGATATCCAGCAAGCCAATTTTTGTACTTTACGAATTGCTCCACTTCCTGGCCAATCAACGTATTGTCGCTCCCGGTTACACCGTTATGCAAAACATCGTTAGCAACGCGCTAACAAATGAACAGGAGCGGTTGGGAAAGGCTATCCAGGATCACCTGTCCACAGCAGATCTCGAGGCCTTAGAACTTTTGCTGACGAAACCACATGGTTTACATGAGATTACCCGCCTGAAGAAAGAACCTAAAGATTTTGGTGTGCAGGAGATGCGGCGCGAAATTGCCCGCGGCGAACAAATCGGTGCCCTGCACGATCTAGCACAACGCGTGCTGCCGCAGCTGGAGATATCCAGCGAAAGCATTAAGTACTATGCCTCGCTGGTTGGTTATTACTCTGTATACCAGCTGCGACGTTTCGACCAGCAGGTTGCCTTTATCTATCTGCTTTGTTTCGTCTACTATCGCTACCAACAAATGCATGACAACCTGATCAATTGCCTCATTTACCAGGTACGGCGCTATAACGAAAAAGCCCGTCAGGTTGCGAAAGAGAAGGTCGCCGATCACCGAGCTAAGCAGGCCAATAACTTTACCAAGGCTGGTCTCGTCTTGCGATTATTTACAGACAAGACCATTCCACCAGAAACGCCTTTTGGCGAGGTCCAGGCGATGGCATTCAGGATTGTTGGACAGCAGGAAATGGACCGGCTGGCTGACACCCTGGTAAGTCAGGAATCAATTAATGAGGCTGCCTGGCAGTGGGAATACCTGGAGGAGCGGAACGCTGAATTCAAGCGGCGCTTGCGGCCTATTCTGCGCACAGTATCGTTTGAAGCTCTTGGCAGTGAGAATCCCCTGCTGGAAGCAGCTCACTTTATGCAATCTCTCTTTCGTGATGGCAAATCCTTGCGCGGAATGTCGTCAAATGAGCTACCAGTACAATTTGTCCCTGACCGCAATCACCGGTACTTGTACTCAGTTGATGCCAGGGGCCAAAGGCAATTTTCCGTTGACCGCTACGAGTTCCTGGTTTACCGTTCCCTGTGCAACGCCCTTGAAGCAGGTGATGTTTTCTGCCGCAACAGTGTTCGATATCGAAGTTTTGAGGATGACTTACTGGATGATGTCAGCTGGCAAAAGAAAGAAGAACTTATCGCTGACACGGGATTGACCATCTTGCATCAACCCATTGAAGAACTGCTCGAATCTCTGGAGCGGCAGCTAGAACTCTTGTTGGTGGAGGTCAATCAACGGATTGCGGCGGGAGAAAACAAGCACATAAAAATGAAGCCAGGTGGTCGGTGGACATTACCGTATACCCGGGCCGCACCGGCCATCAATCATTCTTTTTTTGCTTCTCATCCTGATATCGATATCCAGGCCGTATTGCGTTTTGTTGATCAAGGAACTCATTTTACAAACCAGTTTGATCATGTTGTCTATCGTGCGGTCAAACAGCCGCTGGACAAGTCCTTGTTGATGGCCGCTCTTATCGCCTGGGGAACGAATACAGGGCTTGGGCGGATGAGCAACATATCTGATGTTGACTTTTCCACTCTAACAACAACTTCTGAAAATTACATCCGCCTGGAAACTCTGCGGGCAGCCAATGACCTGGTGAGCAATGCCGCCGCAGAACTCCCAATCTTCCGATATTACGACATTGGTAATCTGGTTCACTCCAGCAGTGATGGACAGAAATTTGAGACCAGAATACACACGATTAACGCTCGTCATTCATCGAAATACTTTGGCTTGAAGAAAGGTGTAGTCGCTTACACCTTGGTTGCTAATCATTTACCCATCAATGCGCGGATCATTGGCGCCCACGAGCATGAAAGTCATTTTGTCTATGATTTACTGGCCAACAACACAACAGAAGTTCAGCCAGGCAGGCACTCAACAGACACCCACGGAACAAATCACGTGAATTTTGCGCTGCTGCACATCTTTGGCTACCAGTTTGCCCCTCGATACAAAAACCTATTTGACAAGGTTCGCACGTCACTTTATGGTTTCAAGCATCCCAGTCAGTATTCGGGCATGCTCCTCAAACCAATCCGGAAAGCCAACAAACAGCTGATTATTGATGAGTGGCCTAATATGCAGCGGATCTTTCTTTCGCTCGCACTGAAAACAACAACTCAATTCATCATTGTTGGCAAACTGAGTTCGTACACACGCAAGAATCGCACTAAGCGTGCGCTTTGGGAATTGGATAATATTTTCCGTTCTCTCTACCTTCTCAACTATATCGATTCTTTGACCTTGCGACAGAATGTCCAGCAGGCCATGAATCGCGGAGAAAGCTATCATCAGCTGCGCCGGGCTGTTTCCTATGCCAACTTTGGCGCCTTACGGTTCAAGACCGAAAGTGAACAACTGATCTGGAGCGAATGCAGTCGATTGATCACGAATTGCATCATTTACTACAATGCCGTTTTGCTGTCTCGTTTGCTTGAGATCAAAGAGGTCATGGGAGAAGAGGAACAGGTAAATCTCCTCGGACGTGTTTCTCCGATTGCCTGGCAGCATATCAACTTTCACGGAAGGTTTGAGTTCTTAGATCCACCCGCGCCCATCGATCTTGAATCGGTGGTTCAGGATCTTGTCAGGGGGGAATTCGGTATTTCTGAGGTTCTGAATTGAACCTTTTTGAGGGGATGTGCAAAAAACCCCTAAATTAATTATCGAGCCACCTTTTTCCGGTTAACAACATCAATTTTGGGTGCAGATTGGGTGCAAATGGGTTGGAAACTATGGAAATAATGGACAAAACAGGCTCATTTTCCCCTAAATTCTGGACAGAATGGACGCGATTTTCCCTCTGGGCAGGCTGGAAGCCCCCTCAACCTGATTGTAGATCAGTAGACTGCAGTAGAGGAACATAATGAAACTAGGTTGCTAACGGATAACCCACCTGTTGCCAATTTTTCCCGATCTCTTCACCACGGTACTCGGTCTCTTTTTCCCGGTCGTTAGGCTGCCAAACCGAACTGTCAGTCAGGTGGGGCGCGGATTAGGATGTAAATTATGGCGACTTAAAAATTAATTATCGCGCCAATCTGGGTTTCTTGACCATTCTGGGCAGTAAGAATCTCCCTCTCAAACTCGGTCTTCCGTCACCATTCGTCGGTTCTTGAAGGATCAGTCTTTCGTTACCAGGAAAGATTCGTGATGTCATCAGGAGCAAGTGCTTTGAACAACTCTTTTGTCTCACCGAATTTGATATTCAATACATAGAGCGTTTGGAGCATCAATTCAGGTGTATTTAACTCACCGGTGGGTACCATCTCGCCAGCAATGACCGCCAGCGATTCCCCATCGGGTGACCAGGCGATGCTATATGGATGAAGATTCGTCAGAATGGGTTCATGGAGGTTGCTCCCATCCAGGTTGATGGTGTAGATGGCGTTTTGCCCCGATCCGTATTCGCTGCTGGAAAGGAAGGCGATCTGGCTGTCGTCCGGCGACCAGGTAGGACTATAGATGACCCAACCGGTGCTGGTGAGCTGATAGGGATTGGAGCCGTCAATATCCTGGATGTAGATCTCGGTCGGGCTGTCAGGATCATAAGGATCTGCGCGTACAGTATATGCGACTCGGGTGCCATCGTGT
>JAUXFJ010000019.1 GCA_030620065.1 Anaerolineaceae bacterium | reverse complement strand
GGGGTGTCGAAGAATTCGAAATTATCACCCTCATCACGGTCAATGGCGGTCGCGGACCATGCACCAGTGTAGATGTGCCAGAGGCCATCCGCAGGATCGCCGCCCACCCAGATGGGGGAAGCTTCTGAGGACCGTTTGTACTGACGATCGATCGCAAAACCAATGCTTTCAAGCTGGTTAGCAACATAATCGCCAATCGGAATACGGGTACCATCGGAGTCATTGCGGATGAGCATAATCAGGGTTACCTGCTCGCCATCAAACATGTACTTACCGTCTTCAATAGTGACACCTTCAATTCCCAGCATGACCTCGTCCAGTTGGGCTTGGGCCTTTTCAAGGCTGTAGGCATACTTGGCTTCCAGCTTGCGAACGGTTTCAGCCATCTTCGTGTAATCAGGCATGTTGGTGATAATGCTCCAGAACTTGGGCAGGGCACCACCGTTGTAGACCTCGCGGTTGATGTAATCACGGTCAACCAGCCAGTTCATGGCTTCGCGAGCTTTCGCGGAGGAAAAGGGATTGACTGCGCCAGTGGACTCGTCAAAGATGGGTCCAACCGGGTTAAGGGTCAACTCGTAATACAGACCATTACTCTGAGCATAATCCAGACCAGCAGCCTCAATCTCGGGTAAAGCATCTGACGACATACCAGCGGCGTAGATGTCAATTGCGCCGGCCTGGATTTGGGTGATTGCAGATGCTGAGTCGACGACCGAAATCACGATCTCGTCCAGCCAACCGCCCTTGCGGGTGGTCGCGGGAACGGGTTCTTCGGTCACTACCGGAGCCTCAGTTGGCTCGGGTTCTACTACAGGTGCTTCAGTTGCAACTACAGGTTCTTCAGTTGCGACTGCAGGCTGACAGGCAGACAGCACAAGTGCTGCAACCATTATCAAGCCTAATACAACTAACATTTTTTTGTACATATTTTCTCCTCCATACATATTAATATATTGGATCTAACTTCGTATAAATATTGTTAAACTGAACATTCTTGGATTTTTCGTACACAGGTAAGGCACCACCTCCTTTTGTATGCGAGTCTGTAAATGATCAATTAATAGATAAGCCAAAATTACTAAGCTTTTGCTCGCCTAGTAGTAAATCTTAGCATAAGATGTTTGATAAGTCAAGAAATGATATTCCAGAAGTAACTCCTAAGAAATATTATACTATATCATTGGTCAAACCAGATAACTACAGGATTATTACAGACATTTAACGCTTCAATATTTCAAATCTTTATGCACCTGACTGAGCTTTTTTCTTACCGCAGAAATTTTAAATTACCCTTAGTCTTCTATTCGATCCAGGTATTCCAACCCGCTAAAATCGCTTCGCCCTGATGGACTTGATGCATAATTGATAATTTCATTTCTGCCCATAAGGATATGAACAACATAACTTATCGGAATCGCTGGCAGCTCTTCTGTGAAAAGACCTTGAATATTGAAAAGGGCGTCTGCACGCTGCTCGCTTTGCGCCAAAGATAATACCGCATCATTGCAAATCAAGTCGTAGGCGCTGTTCATATATCCACCAAAATTCGCACCAACCCAATAATTAGAATCTGCAGGGATTGCTGAACTTTGGTAAATCCCACAGCTCAATCGCCCATCCAAAGCCCAAGAAAAATATGCCAAGTCAAACTGCCGTCCAAAAAGCACACCCTCCGGACCGGGTGCAAAGAGCTCCTCTGGGGACATTTGCTGCCAAGTCACCTGGATACCACACTGGGCAAGCGATTCGGTGATAATCTCTGCTGAACGGGTGTGAAAGATAGATGGCGTGCTGAGTAAAGTCACTTCAAACGGCGTTGCAGTTGGTACATTATAAACGCCCCAGGCCTGACGCGCTGTCTGAGGGTTATTATCAAGATCCTTCCACCCCACAGCATCCAGGAGCTGTGCCCCAAGACTAACATCAAAAGGATATTGTGCAAGGTCTGGCGCAATATCGGGATGCCCAAAGGGCAAGATGCTCAAAGGCACTGCCGACACACTCTCCAGTAAATCATCTACAATCTGCTGTCTGTTAATACAATAAGCAAAAGCCTGCCGCGTGCGTAGATCGCCAAAAATATCTGGTCGGTCTCCGTAGATAGTGAGATAGCCATCATCGTATGAAGCAGGTTTAATGCCAAAAGTGATACCTTCCCACTGCGGACCGACCTGCACATAAGCAGACAGATCACCATCAGCCTCTGCAGCTAATACAGCATCTATCTGAGCTTCCAAATCAAAACTACTATCCAGCAGATCACACTCACCGTCTCCAAGTGCTTTCAACCCGTCAGATGCTGAAGAAATAAACTTGTATTCGAGAATATCAAACGCCGGCAGCCCCTCGCCAGCCCGAAAATAATTGGGATTCTTGATCAGAATCAAAGATTCCCCAGTCGTCCAGGTTTCTATCATATACGGTCCCCATCCAACAAGTTGCTGGTTAGACATTTCAGAGCTCAACAGCTCTTCCGCTGAGAGACCAGACCATGCATGCTGCGGCAATGGTGTCCAAAAGAAAAGATCCACATTGACCGTCAAAAAGCCGGGTTTACCTGTCCACTTTATGGTCTGGGCATCCAATGCTTGATAAGACTCGCTGCGGTCAACTGCCCACTTGGAAACAGGCGTTAAAGCATCCGCCGCCAGAGTAAAGCTAAAAAGGGAGTCCTCTGCGCTTAGAGCCTCTCCATCAGACCACAATAATCCTTCGATGAGCTTAAATTCCAGGAGCATGCGGTCCATCATGAAATCCCCCTGTCCATCCCATATTACAGCACATGCCGATTCCTGGCAGCCGCTCGGTCGGACAAAAACACCTTTTTTCAGCACGGTTAATCTTCCGTTTGCATCCACGACTTCCTGTCCAGGTTGAACCGCTATGGCTTCAAGTCGCAAACCGCCCCCTGCCAAATCAGGGATCTCCTCAAGGATGACCGCCTGCAACTGATATCCAACTTGATCAATAGGCCCATCATAGAGAGCATCTAATATATTCCATTTAGCCTTGTCACTGCGACCATCATATAGATAAAGGCTCTGCGGTTCCTCAGCCATACAGATCGTGAGCTTACGTGGTGGTACAGGAACAGGTGTGTCGGTTGGCAATGATTCGGTCGTGGCTATAACGATTTCTGTTTGGTTTTTTTGCGTAGGGTCAGCGGGCATATCACAAGCGGAGAGAATGAGCAGCAAAACGAAGATTGGAATCCATATTCTGATCAGCCCGGACACAATGGTTCGATTTTGATGATGCTGTGAATTCATAAGCACTCCACAAGCCAAAAAATACCCGCCGACTAAGGCGATTTATCAATATTGGAAGCAAAGGTTCGTTCATCATACTCGCCGCCGAATCTTAAGCGCAAGTATGATTCATAGCGTTCTGCGTTCACCTTCCCGGTGCTCACCGCCTCGCGAACTGCACAACCGGGTTCGCTGCGATGAGTACAATCACTGAACTGGCATTCACTCACCAACTCACGCATCTCTCTGAAATACGCATCCAGTTCCTCTGGTTCTGTATCCCATAATGCCAGGGTGCGCAGACCCGGCATATCCGCCACATAACCACCGCCATCCAATTGGAAGAGTTCACGCACCTGCGTTGTGTGACGCCCTTTGGATGTGCTTTCGCTCACCGAACGAACAGCAAGCCCCAACTCAGGCTGCACAGCATTCAAAAGGCTTGATTTTCCTACACCCGAAGGTCCCGCGAAAGCTGAGAGTTTTCCAATGAGCTTTTTATGCAACTCATCTACACCCCTCTTTGTCACCGCAGAGGTATAGATAAGCGGATAGCCTAGTTCCCCATAAAGCCCAAACATCTCCCGCGCAGTGTCTAAACCCGTCAGGTCAACTTTGTTGGCGACGATAATTGGGGGAATGCCTTGTCTTTCTGCGATCACCAGAAATCGATCAAGCATACGCAAATGCGGGTCAGGCTCAGCACAAGCGAATACAAAGACTACTTGATCAGGGTTGGCTAATAAGATTTGTTGATATTCCCGTTTAATCCCCGATAGTTGACGTGAAAGCAAATGTCGGCGAGGTTCGACTGCATCGATAGTGCCGCTGCCGTCTTCATAAGCCGTAATATGAACATGATCCCCCACCGCAGCGATATCCCCCTTCACCTTACCTCTTTTTAACTTGCCACGCAGTCGGCAGATATAATCTCCATCCTGTGTACGGACAGTTAAAAAACCTGATTGTGCACGGATAATCAGACCGCTTAGTTTTTTCTCCATAAAATTAAGACTTCTGGATATCATCAAACACAGACATCACTCTACTGGAGTTTCGGAGGGTATCGGTGTAGGTGAAGCAATAATATAGGGCGAGGCTTCCCAAGGCAACGTCCAGGCGGGGTCAACATTATACGAGAAATAAAGCGAAACAGCTCGACGGAAAAGCGGCGCTGCCATCTTTGAACCTTCGCCAGCATTTTCCAGTATCACAACTACCGCAATATCAGGCCGGTCCGGATTATTGTTGAGAGTGTAACCAGCAAACCAGGCATGTGAATCCCCATTAGGATTTTCAGCTGTACCAGTTTTTCCCGCTACACGCACTTGTAAGGTTGCCAGCTCATAATGCGCTGTTCCATGCCCATCGGTGATCACGCTGCGCATGGCTTCCTGAATAATGCGCAGGTTTTCTTCTGTTACAGGCAGTTGACTGACAACTTCTGGTTCGAATTCATAGATCGGGTTGTCGTCCAAAGGAGCAATCGTCTCGACGACACCAGGACGATAGATCGTACCGCCGTTTCCTATGGCAGCAATGAACATTGCCACCTGGAGCGGGGTTACCTGCATCGTGCCTTGTCCTATAGCCAATTGTACATTCTCACGATCTGATTCTGGGTACACCAAATTACCAGCCTGGTCAGAGATCTCAATGCCTGTTTGCTCTCCCAAGCCAAATGCAAACGCCATGTCAGTCAATGAAGTCGTATAACCCTGGTTCCAAAGCTCCAAGCCGATATGCCAAAACCATGGATTGCACGAGCGCATCAATCCTTCGGGAAGGGTCAAATCACCGCTGGGTGGGAGCTCCTTCTCGTAAGTCCAGTCATAGAGTGTTTCACCTGCCAATTCGGTAAATGTTGAACCACAATAGTAAGATGAGCTTTCGCTATAAATACCTGTCTCCAACGCAGTGGCCATAGTGATAATCTTGAATACAGAGCCTAAAGGATAAACACCCTGCGCTGCGCGGTTATATAGAGGTAATTCAGGGTCAGTCAACATCTCTCCCAAAAGAATGTTGTTTTTATTCGTTGGTTCAAAGAGGTTAGGGTCATAAGTAGGACTAGAAACCATCGCTAGGACGCGCCCGGTCTCGACCTCCACAACAACGACTGCCCCGTTGAACTCACCCATTGATTGCTGCAGCTTAAGTTGGTAATCTTTCTCAATGGTTGAGTAAATGGAGTATGCTGGTTCTGACTCCGAAGAAGCAAGCAAGGTCACAATTTGCCCTTGAGGGTCCTTCACGTATAACGAAGCACCATGTCTACCTGCCAGATACTCTTCTCCCCATTGTTCCAATCCATCCGCACCGATTTTTTCATCGCCGCGGTAGCCTTTACGCTGATATTCTTCAAGCACCTCTTGTGAAATGGAAAGCACATAGCCAACCACATGTGGTGCAATACCGCCTTCATAGTAATAACGTGAACGGAAGGGTGTCATTAAAACACCGCTCAAACTCGAAAGCGTTCCCTGCATTTGTGCAGCCACTTCTGCAGAGATCTCCCCAACCGGAATATACCAGTCCGGCTGAGCATATTCGTACATCTGGCGGATATCGTCTGCCTGAAGATTACTCAGGTCAGCCAAGACCCGCAGCATATAATTCTCTTGATCGGGGTCGATCCAACCAGGGACAACCCCCAAAGCGACTGCATCATCCTGCGCAACCAAGGCATGCCCATCTTTATCGTAGATATTGCCACGCGCCGGGATTTTGTACTTCAATTCCAGAACATTGCCACCGCGCAGCTCAGGCAAGATCATCCCCACTTCCCATTGAACCTGCCAATCCGAATTTACCAAGCTGAGATTCATCATCATGTCACGGGTGATCTCACCAAGCAAAGTTGTTTTGAAGGTCACTCGATAGCTCACATCAGCGCTGGTCGGTTTAGTAAGCGTCGACAAGATCTGATATTCCAAGCCTTGCAGCGTCATGGCAACTGCCGCCTGGCTATAAAGGGCGCTGAAATCTTCCAAAGTAACGGCATCCTTGCTTAGCGAAGTTAGTTGCTCATACATCTTGTCATATTCTTCATTCTGCCAAGCGCCTAAAAATTCGTCTGCTATCGCTTGAACATCCGGTGCCTGGGTTAAGTTAATTGAAGGACCCGGCAAAGTAGCTGTAACATCTGCCGTTTGTGTCAAGGCACTCGTCGCACCGCCATTGCATGCACTTATGCTCGTTATCAGTATTAAGGCTATCCAAATTTTCTTTTTCATAAATCTCTCAAGGTTGACTGGTAATAAGCGCAAAAAACACTTAGCAATCTTTCAATTATACGTTTTCTAATATTCTCTCATAGACCGGGCAATTGTACGTCAATGCCTTCTGGCAGGCTGCCGGCACATCCACTTGAGAGTTGAAGTCCATTTGCCGCAAATTACGGACAACATGGCAAAGCGGAAAACCCATCACACTTGCAAAGCAACCATCCATTTTTTCAACAGGGTTAAATCCTTGGTGCTGAATGGCGTAAGCCCCTGCTTTATCAAGCGGGTCACCACTTTTAATGTACGCATCAATCTCATCATCAGAGTAGTCCCGCATGGGCACTGCAGTACAGCACAAATCTAAACTCTGGCGCCCTGTGACACTGTCAATAAGGGCTATCGCTGTTAAGACGTGATGCTGATGACCACGCAGAGACAACAACATTGAACGGGCTTCATCCACATGCAGAGGCTTTCCAAGGATAACGTCACCATCGACAACAATCGTATCCGCCGCGATAATCAACCCTACTTTCTGCTCCGCCGCCCATAAAGCCTTTTCATGCGCCAAGCGTTTTACGTAAAATTTCGCTGCCTCACCATGATTACGGGTTTCATCAATATCCGCTGGAAAGATTTCAAAAGGTAAATCTAATAATTGGATGAGCTGCTTTCGGCGTGGAGAATTGGATGCTAGTATTATATGTGGCACATTCATTTGAAAAATGATTCTAACATAAAAGCTCCCTAATCTGTTGCTATCATCCCTTATAAGATCGAGCCTTCACAATTGTGGCGATCTGGTGCAAATGCTCGGGACTGGTTCCGCAGCACCCGCCAATTACCTGCGCATTCAATTAATCACAAATGATAGATATTATTCCCCACATTTGATTTGGTATACATCAAAATCGCGCGCAACGAAAGTATTTTTAAATATTGCTCGTGCCTCATCCAGAATGTCTTTCCCCCGGTAGCGGCGTGAAATGTGGGTCAACAGCAGTTTTTTCACTCCAGCCTCACGCGCTAACTCAGCAACTGTTTGTGCCGTGGTGTGCCCAAACTGATTTGCCAATTCAGCTTCCTGCTTCAAATAAGTCGATTCGATAATCAGCCCGTCTGCATCGCGTACTTCATCGATCAAGTCTTCCGGTTTTCCAACATCGCCAACCACGACCAACCGTGTACCTGGCTTTTCTGGTCCCAAGACCTGGTCAGGCTTGATCTTACGGCCGTCAGGTAGTGTAATTGCTTTCCCGGCAACCAGGTCCCTCCGGCAGGGCCCCGGCGGGATTTCCAAAACTTCAGCCTTCTCAGACAAGAAGGGCCGCCGAGCATGTTCCTCAAAACGGAATCCCAAGGAGTTCGAGCCGCGGTGGTTCACTGAGAAAGCAGTAATATTAAATCTTTCTGTTTCATAAAACAGACCGGGATGTGTTTCCATCAATTTGATCGGCATAGGCGGTTTGTGTCCCCTCAGAACCACACCAAAAATCAAGTCGTTGACGCGGTCAAGCGTATGCTGGCTGCCGTAAATCTCGATTTCATCAATAAGTTCCCAGCGCATGAATGTTGAAATCAAACCACCCAATCCCAGAATATGGTCAAGATGACCATGGGTCAAGAATATCTGATTCAAGCGCTTAAAACCAACCCCAGAACGCAAAATCTGACGCTGCGTTCCTTCACCGCAGTCGATGAGGAAACGATACTCCTCATGTTTAATGACCATGGCAGAAAGTCCGCGCCGTACAGACGGTGCGGAAGCTGATGTGCCTAAAAATACGACTTCAAACAAGGTCTTTGCCTAATATCTTTCGCAGGTGGGGCTCATTTGGAGCCAAAACCGGATATCAAACGCAATAAACCTAAGAGGCTTAAGCCTACCTGGATTCCCTGATTAGCAGTTATTTTAGGTTGCGCTTCTTCCTTCTCACCACGTTGAATTAATAAGTAAGCGGCACCAGCACCTGTAAGGGCTCCGACAACGGTACCAATAATCATTGTTGTTATCTTCCAATTATCTTTCATCTTTAAAAACCTCATTTCGACTTTCGAGAAAAACATTCTCCGATATTTGATACGCCTGCCAAAATCTCTTGTAGCACTATAATAGGCTTTACACTTCGGTCAGCCCAAATGCTAACGAATTTCGTCACTCGCTTGAAGAACTGCTGGGTAGAGAAGCTATAAACCGGCAGCTTTTTCAGAAGCTGTGCGGTCAAGTAAACTAATCCCACTAAAAGCACTAGGGGAAACAAAACGATAAGCATAGCTGGCAGGAGCATTATAATGAAGGAAGTATCTGCCCACTGAGAAACATCGCCGCCTCCCTGCCCTGCATTGATCGCAATAATAACTGCCACTGTCAGAACCAGCACACAAACCAGAAACAAAGGTGCCAAAATCTGCCACGTGCTCTGCCGATGGTGCTTATCTAAACTTTCGTGCTTGTCTTCCTGGCGCGTTGCAATTGTCTGTTCTTCCATGTGTTTATTTTAACATGAGTTTTATAAAATCCAGGACCAGATTCCCAAATAGTGCTGCCCATCCCATTTGCATGGTTTTTAATCGTGTGCTTGTGAGCTTTTTAATGTATAATCAACCTAGAATAATTACAAAGATGGTCATCTGTTCTGTTCACGCAGTGAACAAAGACCATGGCATCGATAATACTGGATATTCAAACGAAAAAGATCTAAGCCAGCAACTTCTGCTTGGCATAAATTAGTACCTGAAGTAAAAACATAAGAGAGTGCTTTTAATGAAGGCGATACTTTTTACTAAGACCGTAAAAACATCTTTGTCAATTCAGATTTTCATGACAGGATAATTAAAAGCATGACCGATAGGAATACACTGGAACAGCAATAAAAGCTGATCCGATTTCAGGACTAATTATTTGACTATCTGATTCCAAATTATCCTCAGTGGTGATCCGATACCTGATTATTTATAAGGATCAGCCCATTCGAGGAAAAAGGTTATTAGCGATACATTCAGCCATGGCCACAGGACAGAGCCGTGGCTGAGTTGTATTAATATGGACCGCAAAATCACTTCGATCAAAGCACAAAAAAGAAACCCTCAGCGGGTCAATATCCATCTGGATGGCGAATTTGCGTTTGGATTGTCGCGCTTTTCAGCTGCCTGGCTGAAAACTGGCCAAAAGCTCACTCAATCTGAAATTGAAAAAATGATTGATGAAGACAGCTTGGAAGTCGCCTATCAAAAAGCGCTTCACTACATGAGTTATCGCCCCAGGTCAGAAAAAGAAGTTTACAAAAATCTGCTCGATAAGGACTTTACCGAATCCATAGCACATACAACTATACAAAGGCTGAAGGAAAAGGCGTATGTAGACGACCTCAAATTTGCACGCCAATGGATTGAAAACCGTAACACCTTCCGTCCGCGCAGCCAGCGTTTATTGTCATACGAACTGCACAATAAAAGTGTCCCAGATGACATCATACAAAAGGCTCTTGAGGAAATAACGATCTCAGAAGAGGAACTCGCATACCAAGCTGCTCTTTCCAGAGCAGAGAAATGTAAAACTTTGGATTGGCAATCATTCAGGAACAAGATTGGCAGTTTCCTTGCAAGACGCGGGTTTTATTATAGTGTCACCACCCCCGTTCTAAAGAGATTGTGGGATGAGGTTAAAAAAGACCCTGAGAGCCACTATGAATCCTAAAAAATGGAGATATTAAACATGGTTCAAAATTATTTAATTCGTTGGATTTTACCCATTGCAGTAGGTATTGTTTGTTTCCTGATCGGTTTCGTTGTCAAACAAACCCTGACAACCCGTAAAATGCAGCAGCAAAAGATCAAAGCTGACAGCATCATCAGCGAAGCACAGGAAAAAGCGCGTGAGATAAAAATAGGTGCTAAAGATAGTGCATTAAAGATCATTCAAAAAGCAGAAAGCGAGATTGCCCATAAGCGCTCAGAACTCAACAAGGAAGATGACCGCCTGGGAAAACGCCGTGAGGAATTGGACCGTCGGGTTGAACGCTATGAACAAAAAGAAGCGTCACTAAATAAACGTCAAAGCAGCATTGACCGCCGTTCCAATGAGATTAAAACAATACACGCTCAACGTCTCGAGGAATTACAGCGGGTGTCCGCAATGACTATAGATGAAGCACGTGAGTTATTATTAGCTGATGTAGAAAAAGAATCGCGCGCAGATATGGCACGTATCATCCGTCAGATCGAGACAGAAGCCCGCGAAACTGGTAATACCAAAGCGCGCGAATTGATTGCAGATGCTATCCAACGCGTGGCCTCTGAAAAGGTTGCCCAAGTGACCACGTCGCTTGTTTCCCTGCCAAACGACGAGATGAAAGGCCGCATCGTAGGGCGCAACGGACGCAATATCCGTGCTTTTGAACAAGCCGCAGGCGTAGACGTCATTGTCGATGACACCCCCGAGGCTGTGACAGTATCTTGTTTCGATTCAGTTCGGCGAGAAATTGCCCGGCGCTCATTGGCACGCCTGGTCATTGACGGCCGAATTCACCCTGCTCATATTGAAAAGATCCTGGCAGATGAACGCGAAAAAATGGATGAGGATATCGTGGAAGCAGGCAATGAAGCAGCTTACGAAGCTGGTGTAGCCGGATTGCATCCTGAGATCATCAAGAAGCTCGGACGGCTCAAATTCCGCACCTCCTATGGTCAAAATCAGCTAGCCCACGCTGTTGAAACCTCCAAGCTTGCCAGTGTGATCGCAGCTGAACTTGGTGCAAATGTGGATATCTCAAAAAGGGGTGCCTTACTGCACGACTTGGGTAAAGCCCTGGATCATAACACTGAAGGTACACACGCCCAACTTGGAGCAGATTTTGCCAAACGCCACGGTGTCAAACCCATTGTGGTTAACATTATTGCCTCGCATCATCGTGAGGTTGAGCAAGAATCAGTTGAAGCCGTCATCGTTGAGGCAGCAGATGCGATCTCAGGCGCACGTCCCGGAGCCCGTCGTGAAGACCTCGAACAGTACATTAAACGGCTGCGAGCCTTGGAAGCCATCGCTGATTCATTCAAAGGTGTCGAACAAAGCTATGCCATTCAGGCAGGTCGTGAAGTACGCATCATCGTCAAGCCCGAAGAGATCGATGACGTTGAAGCGCACCGCATCGCAAAGGGTATCGCCCGTCAGATCGAAGAGACCATGCAATATCCAGGGCAGATCCGCATCACCGTTATTCGGGAGACACGCGCCATCGATTACGCCAAATAAGGATTATTACTTTTTTCATAAGCAACGCTGCTTTCTGGCCCATGGCCCGGGAGCAGCGTTGTTGATTCAGGCAGGCTCAGCACCTTCGCTTGGATGCTTTTAATCAATGTTTCATAACTTCCCCCCGGCAAGTCTGTCCGACCGATGCCTTCACGGAAAATCACATCCCCGCAAAAAATAACCCCTAATGCCTCGCAGTAAAACATCACCGAGCCTGGACTGTGTCCTGGAGCATGCCGTACTTCAACGATTGGCCTGGTTGAAGCATTGCCCAATGACAATAATTGCCCATCACTGAAATTGATACTCGGTGTTGGGATTGGTTCGATTTCAAAGCCATACACGGATGCACCCCCTTGTTGCTGCATCAATACCTCATCCAAAGGATGCAGACCCACTGGCAGCGGGGGTTCAAAAGCCGCTGAAGCTTGCGCAGCTCCAGCCAGATGATCAAAGTGAGCATGCGTCAGCCATACCTGGCGCAGTGTCCAACCCTGTCGGACTGCCTCTGCCAGAGCTTCATCCACTTCAAATGAAGGGTCGATGATCACCGCATCCCCCGCACCTTCATCGCCAAGTAAATACACGTTATTCTGAAGGGGACCTAATACCAAACGGACAAATGATAACCGCATGTCCTTCTCCTACATTAATCGTCGTTGACTGATATTTCTCTCTTTAACTTACTCTGCGCTTGTATCCTCAATACCAGCAGACTCAGCACAGTAGCCAGGCATATAACCGCAAGGCTCACGGGAAAGATCGCACTTGGTTCTCTGTCATATATATAAGCTGCCAGCAGAGGTGCTACGATCCAGGAGAAGTTGTTAACTGCTCCTGTAATTCCAAAAGCCAATCCC
>JAUXFJ010000058.1 GCA_030620065.1 Anaerolineaceae bacterium | reverse complement strand
GCACCCAATACTCTAAGAATAAAAAAGAGCGCAATAGCAATCAAAGCGAACAACGATGATTTTGGATTACGCTTCCAGGTAGCAATAGCGATGATGATACCCACCAACATGGCTATTAACACTGGCAACTGGATTGCCAAATTAGTTAAGATTGCACCAAGTATATCTGAAAACATCAAGTTCCTCCTTAAATCTAAGCTGTTGTTTATTTATCTTATTGTAGCATACAAGATTTATTTCAATTGTAGGGCACATTCCCAGCACATCTCGCTTTAGCTTTGCGAAGCTATATCCAGCGTTATGAATTATAATAAGTTTGCAATTGGTCATTAAACCCTGAGGAACTAAAATGAGTAAAAATTCACTTTGGTGGCAAAATGGCATTATCTACCAGATCTATCCACGGTCTTTCATGGATACAACAGCGAACGGCATTGGCGATCTGAATGGCATCACCAACAAACTGGATTACCTTGCTGACCTCGGAGTTGATGCAATCTGGCTGTCCCCGATATTCCCTTCACCGGATGTCGATTTTGGCTACGATGTTGCTGATTATGTTGCTATTGATCCCCGTTTTGGTTCAATGGTTGACTTTGATCACCTGTTAAAAGAATCCCATAAAAGAAACATCCATATCATCCTCGATCTCGTGCTCAACCACACCTCAGATCAACATCCGTGGTTCAAAGAATCCCGCAAATCGCGCGATAATCCCTATCACGATTGGTATCTTTGGAAAGATCCATCTCCCAAAGGCGGCCCACCAAACAATTGGTGTTCAATTTTTGGAGGTTCAGGATGGGAATTCGACACACAATTAGGGCAATATTATTATCATATGTTTTGCACGGGTCAACCAGACCTAAATTGGCGCCATCCGGAAGTACGTGAAACCCTTTTGAATGTGTTTAAATTCTGGCTGGAGCGCGGCGTCGATGGTTTCCGTCTGGATGTCTTCAATATGTATTTTAAACACTCAGAGCTTCCGGATAATCCCAAGAAACTGATCGGTTTGCGCCCCTTTGACCGCCAAGTGCATAAATATGAGGTGTCACAGCCTGAAATGGATCCGCTTTTGAATGAGATCCGTCAATTACTCGACTCCTATGGCAGCACCTATGTTGTCGGTGAGACCTTCCTTGCCTCCCCTGAACACACTGCCAGTTATTGTGGACAGGACAAGCTGCATGCAGCTTTCAATTTCGAATTAGCTGAAAGCCCCTGGAAAGTAAAAAGATTCACCAGGGCAATCAAGAATTGGGAGAAAGCTGTAGAAGACCACGCCTGGCCAAACTACTTCCTCAATAATCATGATGTGACTAGATCAAGTTCCCGCTACTGCCGAGGCGAAGACGACGCACGTGCAAAGGTCTCCGCAGCGATGCTATTGACCTTGCGCGGTACTCCTTTCATGTATTATGGCGAAGAGATCGGCATGCGCGATATTTCTTTAAAACATTCTCAAATTTTGGATCCTGTAGGAAAACGATACTGGCCTTTCAATAAAGGCCGTGATGGCTGCCGGGCGCCCATGCAGTGGGACGACTCAGTTAATGCTGGCTTCAGCTCAACAGCGTCCTGGCTTCCTGTGCACCCTGATTACATTTCAAGAAATGTCAGTAAGCAAAAAACCGAACCCGGGTCATTATTGAATTTCTATAAACAGCTCATTCAATTGCGAAAAGAACATCCTGCTTTAAATCAGGGCAGTCTCAGCATACTTGATCCGCAAAATAAAAGCATCCTTTCCTATCTCCGCCAGACACCAGATGAAAACATTCTGATACTGCTTAATTTCAAGCAAAAACAAATAACCTATCAGCTCCCCAAGCAAATTGCTGATCAGAACTGGCGTGTATTATTCTCTGAGAAAAGACAGATCGAAGAACTATGCCAAGAGCAATCAATCCTAATGACACCATATGAAACTCTTATATTGGTTGCCGATTAGGTACCAGAATAACCACTGAGCACGAACAATGTCGAGCATCATCGAACAAAAGAAAGAAGGTTCGTTCGGTGTATACACCATTCATTCCCGGCAAAGCCCAAGCTAAACCCGTTCCATTAGAGCGGTTTCTACCACCCATCCCCGCAGGCATGAGCCAGGATTGGGCCATAGAGCATTTTCCCAAAGGCGCTTGGGTATTGGATCCCTTCGGCAACAGTCCTCAAATGGCGATCGAACTCGCCAGAGCTGGGTATCGGGTATTAGTCACCGCCAACAATCCCATCCACAGTTTCATGTTACAGATACTTGCCTCCGCACCAAGCGAAACAGAGCTCACCGCTGCATTGTCGAAGCTTGGTGATGCACAAATCGCCAAACAAAGGCATATAGAACCCTATATACGCTCTCTCTATCAAATAAATTGCATTAACTGTGAAGAAGTGATTGAAGCGCAGAGCTTTATCTGGCGTCGTGAGGAAGAGTATCCCTATGCCTGCACAGCACAATGCCCCCACTGTGGCGTTAAGGGCGAACAATCACTCTCGATTGACACGCGTCAACAATTGAAATCACTGCCACCCATTGGCCTACACCGCGCCCGCGCTCTTGAGCGGATTGTCTCCCTGGATGATCCACTTCGCAAGCAAGTTGAAAATGCTATAAATTGCTACCAGCCGCGGCCACTCATCGTCCTCCAAACGCTGATCAACAAGACAATCACCCTGAGCCATTCCGACAAACTGCAGCAATTATTAACAGCCCTGCTCCTTAGTGCCTGTGACCGAGGAAACACCTTATGGGCATATCCCACAGCACGCAGCCGTCCGCTTCAGCTGACCATTCCTGCCATTTATCAGGAATTCAACTTGTGGGAATCACTGTTAGATGCCATCAAACTTTGGCAAACCCATCAGGCAGTTGTACCTCTAGCTCACTGGCCCGAAACACCACCCTTAAGTGGCGGCATTTCCCTGTTTAAAGGACGGCTGCGTGAATTGACTCCTGAACCACCGTCCGAGATGATCCAAGGAATAATAACAACAATCCCAAGACCGAACCAAGCTTTCTGGACGCTATCTGCTCTGTGGACAGGTTGGCTGTGGGGTAAAGACTCAGTTGCACCGCTTAAGGTCGCCCTTTCCCGCCAAAGATATGAGTGGAATTGGCATACCAAGGCCTTGTATTCCGTCTTTCTGTCTCTAAACAAGCGTTTGCCCAAAACTACGCCTTTTTTGATGATCATCCCTGAAAATGAACACAATTTTCTTTCAGCAAGCATGCATGCCGCTGGGTCAGCAGGTTTTAATCTCAAATCGATTGCCTTTTCAGGGGATGGCAAAACCGCTCAGTGTTACTGGTCAAATGCTACCCCACCTTCCAAGACTCCCGCGCGGGCCGAGAGACAGCTCCACGCCCAAGCTGCAGTTAAAGACTATCTCACCCAACGTTTTGAGCCATCGCCATACCAATGGCTGCATGCCGCCATCCTCACAGAATACTGCGCAAAGGATATTTTAGGCAATGCTCCAACTAAAGGAGAGGATCTCTCATTAACTGAATTGTATAAACAAATCGACCCGATTTTCCTGTATCCGGATTTTTTGATCCGTTATGGGGGCGGTCCTGCATCCCTTGATACAGGGTCATATTGGCTTAAAAGGGATCCCCCTTATCAACCTGCATTGATCGATCAAGTCGAATCCAATATGATTCAATATCTGCTAAAAAATACCGCAACCTCCCTGGCAGAAATTAAAACCAATATCTATCAAGCCTGTCAAGGTTTACTGACGCCCGATGACGAATTGATCATGGCTTGCTTGAATGCCTATGCGGACCCTATAACACCAGAGCGCAGCTCCTGGCAACTTCGATCGAGCGAAAACCCAAAGATACGCAGCAGGGATATCCAGGAAATTAGAGAGATCTTATTCAGCATTGCTGACGATTTAGGTTTCAAATCAAAGGAAGATGGAAAACGCCTGATATGGTACGAAAATGAAAACATGCCTGCATACGCCTTCCGTATTTCGACTACAGCAATCATCAGCAACTATCTCTTTCAGCAAACCAATACAGCGAGGCATAAGATCATCCTACTGCCCGGCAGCCGCGCAAATTTGCTTGCCTATAAATTAAAACGCGACCCGCGCTTGAAGAATGCCCTGGATGAAAGTTGGCTGTGTGTTAAATTCCGCCAGCTGCGAAGCATCAGGGAAAACCCCCTTTTATCCCGCGAGCTTTGGGCATCACAGATCAAAGAAGATCCCCCCGAATATCAGGCTTCTCAAATGGCGCTTTTTTAAGACGTGGGCGTAGTGGGTGTATTTGAGGGTGTCGATGTATTGCTAGGTGTTGCTGTAGGGGTTTCCGTTGGTGTAGGGGTTTCCGTTGGTGTTAGCGTAGGAGTGAGGGTCTCTGTTGGCGTCTCGGTGGGTGTCTCCGTAAGCGTTGGAGTTGGAGTGGGTGTTTGAGTCGGCACGGCAATATTTAAGATGATCTTCTTCTCTGCATAAGTACCATTTGTGCTATGCACGGTGATCCTTAACGTAACAATGCCGGCCTCAACCTCATCCAAATTCCATTCGTAGATCTTATCGGCTGAACGTATGGGCATTGTATTTTTCTTCACCAAAGGCTCCCATATCAATGGCTGAGGCCCCATCCCATAATCAATACTATAATCACTAAAATTCGAAGTTGCATCAATCACCCCGATGATTTCCAATGGTGAGGTGTTGATCGTCTGCCCATCATTCAAACCCAGAATGTTAATGATCGGCCTTGAGTCATCAACCCGGCATTCCCGAGTTGGTGCAAAGAACAGCGGTTTGGAAAATCCCATTCTTTCGGCCCAGTTAATTCCGCCTGAATCCTGCTTCAACCACTTCATCGCCCAGCTGTCACTTACATTGATCGCATATTTATCAGCGGTAAATTCCGAGCAAGCTAAAGAAGCTTTCAGCCCAGTCCACGTGTCAATTTTGACCTTCACCCACAAATCCTGATCTTTAGGCAATGGCAGTTGATCAGAAGCGAATATCTCTGAGCGTTGCTCTGGACACCACTCCGAGGGTTCCGTCCCTGAAATACTGCAGATCACCCGATCAACGATCCCAGCCGGGCGGCTAAATGACGAAGGATTGCCGCCGGTCAAGTATTGGATGCCATACTGCATCACCTGCGCCCAAATAGGTGCGGCACCCGTCAAACCAGATGTATCTTGCATGGGTGTGTAGTCCGCATTACCTACCCACACACCCACAACCAGATCAGGTGTATAACCCACCGTCCAGTTATCCCTGAAATCATTGGTTGTGCCAGTCTTTGCAGCCGCCTGAAAGGGCAAATTTATTATAGGATTTGTGCCAAAAGCCGGGACGCGCGCGTTGGTATCTGAAAGGATTGATGATATCAGATATGCGTGCTCGACACGTAGAACCTGATCGCCAGGCGGTGGTGTATATTCATAAATCAGACTGCCGTTATGATCAATGATCTTAGTGATCGCAACAGGCGCAACCCGCCTGCCCGAATTGGCAAAAACGGAATATGCGCCGGTCATCTCCAGAAGGCTGACTTCACCCCCTCCCAAGGTCAACGAAAGTCCATAATCTGCACGTGTCAAACTTGTGATGCCCAGACGCTTTGCCATTGCAATAAAGCCATCTTCGCTGGGTGTATTAGGGTTATCATAGATGCCAATAAATTCAAGTGCTTTCACGGCGGGTACATTATATGAATTAGCTAACGCTGTGCGAACTGTCACCGGGCCATGATAACGCTCATCATAATTGACCGGTTGATATGGAGGCCTCTGATCATCGACATTTCCGGAGGGGGGGAAATCAGAAGGAACATCCCAAATCAATGTTGAGGGAGTCCAGCCCTTTTCAAAAGCCGCCAGGTAGGTGATGGGTTTGATCGAAGAGCCTGGCTGGCGCGTATTAGTGATCGCCATGTTCACCTGGCCATCAATCTCCTCATTATAAAAATCAGCAGAACCGACCATCGCCAGGATCTCACCAGTCAATGGTTTCATGGCTACAACAGCCGCGTTCGAAGCATTATTGGCTGCAAGCATTTCGATTTGTTCTTTAGCTACTCGTTCTGCCTCTGCCTGAAGAACAGGTTCCAAGGTGGTATAGATTGTAAATCCTGAGCGGTAGATGGTCTGAGGATCAAATTGCTCTTCCAGCAAAGAAATGATATATACCACCCAGTGTGGATACTGCATTTTGTATGTAGGTGCTTCAAACTGATATGCTTCCAAGGTTTCCGCAGCTTGCACCGCCTGAGCAGCATCAACACACACTTCCTGAACATTAGTGCTGATATAAATACAGCCCTTTTCTTGACTTAATTCATACATCAATAACAATACATCGCGTTGCCGCAAAAGCGTCACATCCCGATTATGATAGATATCGTAAACCGCAGGGGCCTGTGGTAGACCAGCCAGGAAGGATGCCTGCCAAAGCGTTAGTTTATCAGCGGATGTTCCAAAATAAGTCTCCGCTGCTGCTTCAATTCCATAAGCGCGGTTTCCATAGAAAATTTCATTTAAGTACAATTCAAGGATCTCATCCTTGGTATATTGGCGGGTAATTTCAAAAGCAAGAATAATTTCACGCGCCTTGCGCTGTAAAGTTTGTTCATAACGTTCATCCGGAAGCAAAAGTATGCGTGCAAGCTGCTGGGTAATTGTCGAAGCGCCGGACACGATTTCTCCTGCGGTGTAATTCTGCCATAAAGCGCGCGTCAGAGCTACCAGATCAAACCCGGGATGTGTGTAAAACTCTTTATCTTCCGTTGCTATGGTTGCAGCAATCAGATAAGGCGAAATATCTTCCAAAGGCACAACAGTACGCCTACCGGCATTTGGGTCAACAATCTCATAAAGGATATTGCCGTTTCTATCCAGGATTCGTGTCGTCTCAAACTGGGAGGCATGATCGCGCAGTTCATCTATACTGGGTAGTGAAGAGGCAATTTTGAAATATTGATAAATGCCAATAGAGCCCACAATCACTACAATAAAGACGAAAAAGAACAATAACACCAAAAACACCTGCAGCGCACAGCCTTTTGATTTTGTTTTGATCCTTTTTTTCTCATCGCCCTCTTTTTTAGTTTTCTCTGGGCGGCGCGAACGGGAAGCTGTATTCGTCTGTTTTTCTACCGATTGCAAAGCTGGTGGTCGCCCTGCAAATGCCTTTGTGTCTCGTTGAATTGTAGAGTAAGCGGAATGCGTAATCTGTGTCGCCTGCAGGTCAACTTCTGAAGAGTGGCTCTCAGTTTCAGGTGACCAATGTTCTGCGAACCATCCATTGCTAATTTCGGGCTGCGAATTGACACGCTCAGGGAGGTCAGGTAAACCATCCCCATCAACTTCCTGAAAATCATCTAATTCGCTGAACCAGGCATCACTTCCACCAATTCCTGAGTTAGGAGATTCAGCTGTAATTTCAGCTCCCTGTGCTACATCATCTGCTACTTCCGCATGCCATTCAGAAGGCACAGCAGCAAGTTCCTGCGTATCTTCCTGCGCAGTTCCTTCTGGTGGCTTTCCTTCTTTTAGTACCTGATCTGAACCGTTTACACCATGGACATTGCTTGCAGGTGCTTGTTCTTCCACATGCTGCGCATCACTCTCAGATTCCTGATCATCAGCTTGCTTTATTGTATTATCATCCATTGCCATATTCTAGCACAATTCACTCCTCACCCGTAGACGCTCTGAACATAGATTAAGTTCCATGAATGTCATTCTCTGGTATTTGCATTCAGCGCTTCGATTTGCATAGTAAAATGAAGTCATGCGCAAATGGCATCTCTCCCAATATGACCCACTATCCTTGACACTTGCTGCTGACCAGCGATTCTGTCATCCTGACCGCAATAATGACCACGTTTGGGAACTTTCTCTGGGTGGTGGAGACCCGTCAACGCTGTCACTTCAAACAACGTATGGACTGCGGGCGCGCAGTATGCGCATATTTCCCCGCTTCATTGAGGCAGGCATCCCGGCAAGTGACCCGCTGCACTTTTTTGAACAGCCCAGATTGTTAAAGTTCTTCCCAAACTATGCGGAAGTGGCTTTTTCCCCTTTCAAGGAATTAACAGCAGTCATCGAATATTGGGTACTAGATTCGCAGTTGGTCGCTGGGAGATTACATATCACAAATCAAGGGGAGTCGACGTGCGCATTCACTCTCGAAATCGCCGCCGCCCTGGTACCCATGGGGTATGGCCAAGCGACTGCACCTAAGCAACGCGGCCTGAATACTTGCATTCAGGGTCAAAGTTCGAAAATCTTCCCTGTATTGTTTATGAGTGGCGACCCCGATGCTGTCGCCAGCCCTTTCCCCGCCTTATCAGTCAACCTGCGCCTGAAATCAGGTGACTCGCACTGTCTGTCTTGGGCTTGCGCCTCAGAAAAAGACCCTGAAGCCAGTTTTGAACATGCCAGAAAAGCCATCCGCCGTGATT
>JAUXFJ010000110.1 GCA_030620065.1 Anaerolineaceae bacterium | reverse complement strand
TATAATATTGAGACGACCAACGCGTGCAATATGCGTTGTGAGATGTGTCCCCGTACGACGATGATGACCCGGTCGGTTGAGACAATGAAGCCAGAGGTATTTAAGCGTGTGATCGACCAGCTAAAACCATTCAGCCCGGAGCAGTTAAAGCGCTGGGAAGATTTTGTTGTAAAAAATTATGGCATCCTCAAGAATGACATGAGTGAGAACCATTATTTCCTGTATGTCATCCCCAAGGTGATTGTTTTACATGGTTATGGCGACCCGCTGCTGGATAAGAGTATGCCCCAGTATGTTAAATGGATGACGGAGCGCAATTTGGAAAGCTATTTCTCGTGCAACCCAGCCAACATAAATATGGAACGCACGATTGAGACCTTTGAAAATGGATTGGGTTATGTAAAGTATTCAATTGAAAGTGTGGATGATCTGCGGCATAAGGAAGTCCGTGGTCAGGCATCCAACTTCACCGAATCTTACCGTAACATCATGACGCTGCTTGATCTCAAAGCCAAGCGCAATTATAAGACCGAGATTGTTATCACGATGATCAATTTGAACAAATCATGGCAGCGCGATGAGTTTGAAAAGCTCAAAGAAGCATTTTCAGGTTGCGATGTTTATATCTACCTGAAGAGCCAGGATCAAATGTGGTATGAAGATAATAAACAGCAGACCCAATCCATTCACTGGATTGAGTTTTGTCAGTTCCCTTGGTCATCCATGACCGTAAAATCCAATGGTGAATGTGCCGAGTGTGTTGAAGATTTCAATAATGAGATTATCCTTGGTGACGCGAGCGCCGAGACCCTCTACGATATCTGGAATGGTGAAAAATACATGGATTTCAGGAACGATCATTTAGATTTGAGGCCAGGCATCAAATGCACTGAGCAATGTGATATGACATTGGTTGGTAGTTATCTGGCATCATAATATTTTGAGAATTTAGGAGACCCTCCATGACACGAGAGGTTAAAATTGGAAAGCGATGGGTAGGGGATGGGCACCCGACATATATCATTGCTGAAATTGGTATCAACCATAATGGCAATATAGAAATTGCTAAAAAATTGATTGATGCGGCGAAACACGCCGATGTGAATGCGGTTAAGTTTCAAAAACGTACACCCGAGCTGTGTGTCCCGGAGCATCAACGCGGTCAGATGCGAGATACACCCTGGGGATACATCAACTACCTGGATTACCGGTATAAGGTTGAATTTGATCAGAAAGATTATGAAGAAATTGACCGCCACTGCAAATCTGTGGGAATTGATTGGTTGGCATCTTCTTGGGATGTGCCGTCTTTAGAATTTATCGAGGCTTTTAATCCGCCCGTGCACAAGGTTCCTTCTGCTTTATTGACAGATCATAAGCTTCTGCGGGCCTTAAAAACAACTGCAAAGCCTATTATTCTATCCACTGGCATGTCCACTATCGAAGAGATTAAGGAAGCTGTGTCGATTCTGGGGACAAAGCATTTGGTCATCACCCATACGACAAGCAGTTATCCTTGTCCACCGGATGAGCTAAACTTGAGCATGATCCAGACCCTGCGAGAGATGTTTCCATGCCCGATTGGTTATTCAGGGCATGAAGTGGGACTTGTGACATCAGCAGTGGCAGTTGCTCTGGGGGCTTGTTTGGTTGAGCGGCATGTAACCCTGGACCGAGCCATGTGGGGCAGCGATCAAGCTGCATCTGTAGAGCCGCAGGGTATCATGCGGTTGGTGAAATATATCCGTGTGACAAAAAAATCCTTAGGCGATGGCATTAAGAAGGTTTATGACAGCGAGCAGTCTTCTTTAAAGAAACTGCGTCGCTACAGTCAGTAGGTGTTAATGATGAACTTGCCTTCACGTCTGCGCGAATTTGTGCGTGTACGTTTACTTCGTCAGGCGATAAATCAGCGTATCCGCCATATGGAGGATGATGTTGCGCGGCACGCTCCAATCCCAGATAAGCAAGCGATTATTTTCTTTAACGCTTCAACCCGTCTTGCTGGTTTGAGTCTTAACGCGGCTTTCAGCTTGTTGAGTGCGTGGTCTTTGCGCTTGCAGGGTGTGCCAATTGTGCACTTTGTCTGTGGACGCGGGCTATCCAAATGCGTCTTGGGTACTGACCGCAGGGATGTGGATGCGCCTATGCCCTGCAAGCATTGCATCCAGCAATCACAAGTGCTTTATCAGGATTCGGATGTGCGCTGGTTCGAATTTACACCTGATAAAGCACTGGATGAAGTATTAACGGATTTGAATGTTGAAGAGTTTAAATCGTTTGAGTATAAGAGCGTACCTCTGGGAGCTTTGGTGCTGCCTTCTGTGCGTTGGAATCTGCGCCGGCATCATTTAAGTGGCGATACTACGACAAAGGCAGTCTATCGCCACTACGTTCGTTCTGCATGGCATGTAAAAAAGCAATTTGAGCTATTATTGGATGAGGTAGAACCGCAGAGTATCGTGGTATTCAATGGAATTCTATATCCAGAAGCGACTGCGCGTTGGGTTGCTGAGCAGCGCGATCTTCCAGTTTACACCCATGAGGTTGGGATGGGAGCTTTCAGCGCCTTTTTTACAAGCGGTGAAGCGACGGCGTACCCAGTGAATATTCCTGAGGACTTTCAACTATCTGAAACTCAAAACGAAAAGCTAGATGCATACCTGAGCAAACGGATTAAAGGGGACTTTAGCATGGCAGGCATCCAGTTTTGGCCCGAGATGAGCAGTTTGGATGCGGATTTCCTCAAGCTGTGTGGGAAATTTAAGCAGATTGTACCAATATTTACAAATGTGATCTTTGATACCAGCCAGCTGCATGCGAATGTCGTTTTTCCGCATATGTTTGCCTGGCTTGACAGTGTATTAGATATTGCAAAAGATCATCCGGAGACCCTATTTGTCATCAGAGCGCATCCGGACGAGTCGCGACCCGGAAAAGTAAGCCAAGAAAGTGTTGCTGATTGGGCAGAGGCACATGAATTGGGGCAGATACCCAATATGGTTTTCATAAGGCCGAACACCTTTTTTAGTTCATATGAGATGATTCGGCGCGCCAAGTTCATTATGATCTATAATTCTACAATCGGCATGGAAGCATCCATTATGGGCACACCTGTCTTATGTGCGGGAAAGGCACGCTTTACACAGCTGCCCACGGTATTCTTCCCACTCACACAGGATGCGTTTCGTGAAAAAGCAGAAATCTTCTTGAAGGCAAAAGCGATTGATGTTCCGCCAGAACAGCCAATCAATGCCCGGCGGTTCTTGTATTATCAGCTTTATTGTACCTCCCTTACCTTTGGGGACTTTTTAGAAGAGGATAATATCTGGAACGGTTTTGTGAAATTACGCAGGTTCGGGTGGAAGAAATTACTGCCTGAGAATTCGCCAGTAATGCAAGTTATCAGTGATGGTCTTTTAAACAACGATGATTTTCTCTTGAAAGAAAAACGGCCCGTTTGATTTATCAAAGGAGTAGGTATGAGCCTGGATAAGGTTGTAGCGCTTGTCCCAATACGGCATGTATCTGTGCGTGTTCCGGGGAAGAATTATCGTCCCCTGGCAGGCAAACCGCTCTATTACCATGTTTTGGAGAGTCTCTTAGCTTGCCCTGAAATCGATCAGGTACTGGTCGACACTGACAGCCCGGTGATCCTGCAAGGTTTAAAGGAAAAGTTCCCGAAAGTAATTGGACTGGAGCGTTCTGAATATTTGCGAGCAGATACAATCCCAACCAATGAGATTCTGATGTATGATACGTCTCAAATTGAAGCCGATCTATTTTTGCAGACGCACTGCACGAATCCTTTGCTACGTACAAAAACGATCTCGAAAGCTATTGGTGCATTAAGAGATGAATTTCCAGCCTATGATTCGCTTTTTGGGGTCACGCGGCTGCAAACGCGCCTGTGGGATCAGCTTGGACGGCCGATCAACCACAACCCTGCTATCTTGTTGCGCACTCAGGATCTGCCACCGATCTATGAAGAAAATTCCTGCCTTTATCTTTTTACACGCGAGACTCTTGCACAGTGCAGAAATAGACTGGGTGAGCGCCCGATGATGTTCGAGATACCTGCTGACGAAGCCTGGGATATTGATGAAGAGATTGACTTCACAATCGCTGATTTCCTCATGCAGCAGAGTGTTTCAGGTAGAGGTTAAGTGGTATATCTCAAAGCTTAAGTAAGCTGATTGAGAAGATACGTGCAAATTGAGACATACCGTTTGGAGAGTGTCCTTATGAAAACTGTATTGATTTCTGCACCTTACATGCTCCAACATATGGAGCGATTTGGCCCAATCCTGGAAGGTTTCGGATTGGAGCTGATCATACCTGAAGTAAGTGAACGCCTTTCTGAGGAAGAGCTTATGACCTATGCAGGGCAGTTTGATGGGACGATATGCGGGGATGACCGTTATACTAAAAAGGTCATTGAAGCCTGCGCGTCACGGCTTAAAGTGATCTCAAAATGGGGTACAGGTATTGATTCAATCGACCAGCAAGCCGCTGAAAAGTTTGGTATAAAGGTTTGCAATACACCAAATGCTTTCACGGTTCCTGTCTCTGAAAGTGTCATGGGCTATATGCTGGCTTTTGCAAGGCAGCTGCCTTTGCTGGACAGCGCGATGAAAGCTGGACAGTGGAGAAAATGTAGTGGGAAGACCTTGGGCGAGTGTACTTTAGGTGTGATCGGTGTCGGTAATGTCGGCAAAGCTGTGCTTAGACTGGCACGCCAATTTGGTATGAAGCTGCTTGGGAATGATATTGTCGAAATTGTGCCGGATTTTCTCCTGGAATATGGCGTTGAGATGACCGATCTGCCTGACTTGATGCGGCGAGCTGATTACATCAGCGTCAACTGTACGCTTAACCCAACCAGCTTTCATCTCGTTAACGCTGAAATGCTTTCATTATGCAAGCCCGATGCTGTGCTAATTAATACCGCACGCGGGCCGATCGTTGACGAATCAGCTCTTATAAATGCGCTTGAGGTGGGACGTATTTGGGGGGCAGCTTTGGATGTCTTTGAAGTGGAACCCCTCCCGCAGGATAGCCCCTTTTTGAAGATGGACAATGTGATGTTGGCACCACACAATTCCAACTCAAGTCCATTCTTCTGGGAAAAGGTGCACTGGAATACGATCCGTAATTTATTGTTAGGATTGGAATTGCCTGCGGAGAAACTAGATGCTTTTAGGGCAGAATAAATTAACCTGCTGTTTTGTGTAATTCTTGGAAGACAACGAGTTGTAGTAGCCATGATTGGCGAAGAAGAAAGAGAAGCGTCTTTGGCAAGGACTCAAATTGATAAAATGGAAGGTGCTGAATGACTCAAGATAAAAAACGGAAATTATTGATCACTGGTGCTGCCGGCGGGATTGGACGCGCCACGGTGAAAGTCTTTACTGAAGCCGGATGGACGGTGATTGGGGTTGATCGCAAGGAAAGATATGAAGAATTCCCTCAAGATGAGCTTTACATTCAGGCGGATATTTCCGACCCAGCTGATATAGAAGAAATTTATCGGAAAGCCTCAGATTTCTCAAAAATGTTAGACGCGGTCGTAAATAACGCAGCTGTCCAAATCGCCAAACCTCTCATAGAAACCACCGTCGAAGAATGGGATGCCGTTATGGCTTCCAACCTGCGTTCCGTCTTTTTAGGCGCAAAGCTGGCTCATGGGATGCTCAAAGCTGAGGGCGGCGGGGCGATTGTCAATGTTTCTTCAGTGCATGCTGTTGCTACCTCAGCCAATATTGCAGCTTATGCTGCTAGTAAAGGTGGCCTGCTTGCGTTGACGCGCGCTATGGCGATTGAATTTGCGCCTGAT
>JAUXFJ010000179.1 GCA_030620065.1 Anaerolineaceae bacterium | reverse complement strand
TCGCACCACAGTTGCACCATTTGCATAAGAAGGAAGGGCAACTCGACACATTACTGATCGACCATTTGACGGTTGTTTAACGGTAGTTTAACTTCTCGAAATGAATTTCAGAGCTGCTTGTCAGAAGTTAACCAGCAAAATCGCGCCCTGCTTGCAAAAAGGTTAATTAATGCTCATACACCTTAATATTATCGAAAGCAACAGTAAAATCTGAGCCCCCTTCATAATTTCCAATTACCAATCCGATATTGCCGGATGTGAATGGATTTTCAGTCTCATCAGCCGCTTGTGCTAGGAAGTTCATATCATATCTCAGCCAGGGGTATAGCACTACCTCTAAAAACAGCAGCCCAAGACATCTTCCAGCTCGATCGGCAGCCTCTCGTGCTCGCATGAGTGCCAGAATAAAAACCAGCACCTTTCTATAAAAAAATCTCTTAACCTACAATTAACAAATTCTTGATTGACACCATATACTGCAGATGATATTTTTACTATTAATTTTAATCCAGGATACAGTATTAATGGGTAATCAAAATCGGCTGACACAAATATTCGAGAGAGCGAAACGCGTCGAATTTTCTAATGATGACCGTCTTGTATTCTTCAGCGACGTGCATCGAGGAAATAATAGTTGGGCGGATGAATTCGCGCGTAATGAAACCATCTATATTTATGCCCTGCAACATTATTATGATGCGGGATTCACTTATATTGAAGTCGGTGACGGGGATGAGCTGCTGAAGTTTAAATATATTGAACCGATACGTATCGCACATGAAAATGTTTTCCAACTGCTGCAGAAATTTCACCGCGAAAATCGCCTGCATTACATTTACGGGAACCATGACATCGAATACCGTAATCCAAAATTGGTTCACAAGAAACCGAATCGAATTATTAGCCAAATCACAGAGGAACCGGAAATTATTTTTAATGATTTCATTGCGCATGAGGGGCTGATTTTCAAGCATAAGGAAAGCAATGTGATGTTGTTCGCAGTACATGGGCACCAGGGAGACGACCTGTTTCATCGCTTTATCTGGCTTAATCGGATTTTACTGCGTATGTTATGGCGCCCGCTTCAATTACTCGGTTTACAGGATCCATCCAGCGTCGCTCAAAATATTTACAAACGCCAAAAAGTTGAAGAAGAGCTAATAAAGTGGTCTGCCAACCAAAAGCAGCCGATGATCTGTGGGCACACCCACAAAGAGCGCTTCCCGAAAAAAGGGAAACCGCCGTACTTCAATATCGGAAGCTGTGTGCACCCACGCTGGATAACGTGTATTGAGATCGTTGGGGGGAAAATCACTCTGATACGCTGGCGGATCAAACCCAATAAGAAAGGGCAGTTAGTCGTCAAGCGAAGAGTCCGGAAAGGCTCAAAACGAATCGAGCACTTTGCCTAATAGTTTCTTTTGCCATGAATGATTCAGTCAAGAGTAAAAAACAATATCAGGCTATTGATTTTCCTATGGGTTTTTAAGTCTCCGGTGGATATGTCAAGCCCCCAAATTTAGTACAACTCATAAGTTAGACACTTTCAAGATTAGAAGAATGTTCATACGGGGTTTTCTTCCCAAGAGCTGCATGGGGCAAGTGGAATTGTATTCTTCCAACCACTCAACTGTAATTCTCCTGGCTTCATCTAACGAATTGAACAAATACGCGTCTAACGCATCTTCCCGATAAGTGCGGTTGAAGCGTTCAATAAACCCGTTCTGAGCTGGTTTACCAGGCTGAATAAAATAAGTCTGCCCACGATGCGGCTTCTTGTTTAGAGCTATCGCGTCATACATATCTGAACTTAATCAGTGCAATCTATGATATTGCTGCTTTCCTAATGAAATGATAACCTGACATTAATAATTCTTAATCATTACATAAGAACTGCATAATATTCCCATGCTACCCTCTAAGTGACAAAAATAATCTTAACCGAAGGAAAATTAGTTGGGCAAGTAGGAATGCCAACCTTGAATCGTCCATAAAGTATGCCTGCTATTCCCGGGTATTATCAGCGCGTTCAATGCTCTGATCTGACTAGCCTAATCTTACTTAACAAGATCCATGACCCTTAGAGCACTCTTTATTTGCGGTTCACTCAATCAAACAACCATGATGCATAAAATTGCATTGTGTTTGCCAGAATTCAATTGTTTCTTCACTCCATTTTATGCTGAAGGAATTTTACGGGCAGTTTTTAAAACTGGATTGCTGGATCACTCGATCCTCGGAGGAAAACACCTTCAGGCCACCCAGGAATACCTTGAAAGGGAAAAGCTGATGGTTGACAAAGGCGGTAGGCAGGAAGAGTATGACCTGGTGGTGACCTGTACTGATTTGATTGTGCAATCCAACATACGTAATAAACGCTTACTGCTGGTGCAGGAAGGCATAACCATCCCTGAAGATTACACATTATGGTTGGTAAAAAACCTAAAGCTGCCCCGTTACCTTGCCAATACAGCTGCTACAGGCCTTTCTGACGCCTATGACAGGTTTTGTGTGGCTTCTAACGGCTATCGTGACCTTTTCATACGTAATGGTGTAAAACCCGAAAAGATAGTCGTTACCGGTATTCCCAACTTTGATAATGCCCAGAAAGCACTTAAGAACGACTTACCAATTAGACATTATGTTCTTGTAGCCACATCCAGCTTACGTGAAACTGGTAGATTTGATGATAGGATAGGTTTTTTGAAAAAAGTAAGAAAAATCGCGGCCGGAAGAAAAACCATCTTCAAGTTGCACCCCAATGAAAACATACAGCGAGCCGAGAATGAAATCCTCTCTCTTCTGCCTGATTCAATAGTATTAAAGGAAGGCAATACCAATCACTTGGTGGCTAACTGTGACATCCTGATTACTCAAGTCTCATCGGTTGTATTCACAGGGATCGCTCTTGACAAAGAAGTGTACTCAGATATCGACCTGAAGTTGTTATATCGGTTGGCTCCCATTCAAAATAATGGTACCTCTGCAAAAGAAATAGCCAAAGTCTGCAGGCAGCTCATTGAATATCCTCTGGTGCCATTAAGGCAGACAGCTCCCGGGTAGGTAAATACGCCTAATTGGTTACCATCATTATATAGATAGTTTTTTAAGACCATTCCTCAAGGAATAAAGCTTTCATAGAATTGAAGGACGAAGTTACACCTTATTTTCATAAATCGTCACGATTATTTGTGATGATTTTCTTTATTATTTTGCCATGGTTAAATATTTAACCATGAAAAGTTAATCACTATTTCACTTGTATTATTTTTCCCATCCTGGCAAAATCCGTTTTTTTGAGAATTGCAAAATAAATAACGTTTATATATCAGGAGTAGCTAAGAATCAATGTGCGTATTCCACTCCCAGCTATTCATCTCAGACAGCAATTGATAAGCAGTTAAATCAAGCTGAAGGGGGGTAATGGATACGAATCCTTCGGATAGAGCGCCAATATCAGTTCCCCGCTCATTAATTCCAGTAGGCGGTTCGCCAATAATCCAATAATACGGATGTCCGCGTGGATCAATGCGTTTGTCCACCTTGTCATGATAAACCCTTAATCCCAGGCGGGTAACCCGTAGCCCTTTAATCTCTGCTAGTGGAATATAGGGCACATTGACATTTATTAGAGAATGTTGAGCTAAACCATATCTCAAAAAAGCCTCAACCACCCAGCTCGCCACCTGCGCCGCAGGCGCATAATCCGTTTTCCCTAAATGATTATTAGGTGAATTTAATGAAACAGCCACAGCCGGAACCCCCCAAATGGCACCTTCCATAGCGGCAGTCACTGTACCTGAATAGGTGACATCATGACCAAAATTGGCAAAAGGGTTGATCCCACTGACAATCAGATCAACTTTTTCGGTTAAAAATCCGCCCACCGCCAATGCCACGCAATCTGATGGCGCTCCATCGCTTGTGAACGCCAGACTATCATCCGCAAGGGACACTTCACGCACCCGTAGCGGTCTGTCAATGGTTTTTACATGACCTGAAGCCGACCAATTGTGGTCAGGAGCAAGAATCGTCACATCGCCCAGTTTTCGCATAGATTGAGCCAATGCAAGCAACCCCGGTGCACTGATCCCATCATCATTGGTTACTAATATATTCATTAGAATTTCAACTCCCTTCATTAATTTTTTTAAGATGAATCC